>DATBGJ010000143.1:0-6788 GCA_036558045.1 Thermoanaerobaculia bacterium | reverse complement strand
CCGTTCGGTGGCCTATGAACACCAAACGGAGCAGACGTGCGATGAGGCCGCTCATCGACGGCGCGGTGGCGGATCTGGCGGCAAAACAGCACGGGGTCGTTGCACGGCGTCAGCTGCGAGAGCTCGGCATCAGCGACGATCGCATCAAGGGCCGCCTTCGACGCGGGCAGCTGCACCTGTTGCATCGCGGTGTCTACGCGGTTGGCTTTCGCCTCTCCAGCAGAGAGGCGCGGTGGATGGCGGCCGTTCTGGCCTGTGGGCCCGATGCGGCTTTGAGCCATCGTTCGGCTGCGCAGCTATGGGGCCTGCGTGGTGGTTTCGGCGGGGTGATCGAGGTGACGAGGACAAAGGGGTGGCGGCCGCCTGCTGGGGCCTTGGCTCACCGCCTGCCTCTTCCTAGCGACGAGCGGACCATGGTGGAGGGCATTCCGGTGACCACCATGCCTCGGACGATCCTGGATCTGGCCGCGGTGGAGCCGGTTCGGCAGGTCGAGAGGGCGCTAAACGAGGCCGAGGTGCAGGGGTTGACTGATCGCCTCTCGATTCCTGATCTGCTCGCGCGGTATCCGCGGCGACGAGGCTCCGCTGCTCTGCGTGCCCTTTTGGCTGACGGTGCTGGGTCGGATGGCACGACCAAGAGCGACCTCGAGGAGAGATTTGTGTCGCTGCTGGACTCGCACGGATTGCCGAGGCCGCGATTGAACGCGGATGTCGCCGTAGGAGGGCGGTTTTTCTCCGCCGACTGCCTCTGGCAGGGGGAGGGGCTGATCGTGGAGCTCGACGGGCGGGCGGTGCATGGAACACGGAAGGCGTTCGAGGCCGATCGCGAGCGTGACCGGCTCCTGGTGGCGGGTGGATGGCGGGTGATCCGAGTGACCTGGCGCCAGCTTCGCGACCAGGAGGCTGCCGTGGCAGCGGACATTCGGCGAGCGCTGAGCGGCGGCGCTCTACCCTTTGCGGCATGAGCCGGGAGCTGCTCGAGCACTACCTACGCGACGAGGCGCGGCTTGGGCCGCCGCCAGATGGTGCCTTCACCGGTGCTGCGGGCGGCGCTGCCTGTGGGGACCTGTCGCGCCTCTCGCTCGTGATCGAGGGAGGGCGAATCGCCGCCGTCAGCTTTGATGCCGAGGGATGTGGGGCGACGCGGGCGGCAACGGCAGCGGTCGCCGAGATGGCCGACGGGGAGCCGGTCGTGGAGGCCGCCCGGATCGGAGCCGGCGAGGTGGAGGAGGCGGTCGGCGGGCTCACCCCAGCCAAGCGCCACGCCGCCCAGCTCGCGGCCGACGCGCTGCACCGGGCGCTGGCGAGCGCGGCAGCATCCACCGAGACCCTCGCCGCGCCGCTGGAGGGGCGTGTCCTGGTCGCGATGTCAGGCGGTGTCGACAGCGCCGTGGCGGCCCTGCTCGAACGCGAGCGGGGAGCTGATGTGCTCGGCGTCACCGTGAAGCTCTGGGCCGACCCGGAGACCGACGGCGCCAAGGCCTGCTGCTCTCCGGAGGCGGTCCTCGGCGCCCGGGCGGTCGCCCACTCGCTCGGCATCCCGCACTTCACCCTCGACCTGGAGGAGGAATTCCGGCGGCGCGTGGTCGGTGCTTTTCTCGACGGCTACGGAGCCGGTGCAACCCCCAACCCGTGCATCGTCTGCAACGGCGAGGTGCGGATCGCGGCGATGGCTGACCTCGCGGCCCGGCTCGGCGCCGAGTGCCTGGTCACCGGCCATTACGCGCGCATCGTCGAAGACGGCAGCGGGCCGCTGCTCGCCGCCGCCGCCGACCGGGCCAAGGACCAGAGCTACATGCTCGCCGCCCTGCCGCCGCAGATGCTCGGCCGCCTGCGCTTTCCGCTGACCGGCTTGAGCAAGCCCGAGGTGCGCGAGATCGCCGCCCGTCACGAGCTGTCGGTTGCCAAGAAGCCGGAGAGCCAGGATCTCTGCTTCCTGGCCGGCCAGGGCAAGCGCCGCTTCCTGCGCCGCCACGCTGGCCTGGGTGAGCGGGAGGGCGCCGTGCTCGATCGCTCGGGCCGCCCCATTGGCCGCCATCGCGGCCATCACAACTTCACCGTCGGGCAGCGCCGGGGGATCGGGGTCTCGGCGCCCGAGCCCCTCTATGTGCTCGCCACCGATGCCGCCGCCAACACCGTCACCGTCGGCCCTCGAGCGGCGCTGGCGACGAACCGGATCCAGATCCGGGACGCGGTTCTGCATCGCGACGGTGACCTCGTCGATGCGGTCAGGCTGCGCTACCGGGCGACGCCGGTGCCGGCCACTGTCTCCGAAGCGGAGAGGGGCCGCCACACCGAGCTCGAGGTCGAGCTCGGTGAGCCGTTCGACGCCGCCTCACCGGGGCAGGCCGCGGTCCTCCTCTGCGGTGACACGATCGTCGGCCACGGCACGATCGCCTAGGCGGAGCCTTCCTCGTGTTCTTTGCGGCGGAGCTCCCCAACCGCTTTGACGCAGCGTGAGAAGGCCGTCCCCTTCTCGCCTTTGACGTGCTCCTTGCTCTCGCCTTTGCAAACCCGCCCGGGAGCCATCCCGCCATGGGAAGCGGCCTGGGCCATGTTGGTCACGCAGCGTGAGAAGGCCGTCCCCTTCTCGCCTTTGACGTGCTCCTTGCTCTCGCCTTTGCAGTAGCGGCCGTAGGCTTTCGCCTTGGCGGGCAGCCCCGCTTTGGGCCCGGGAACAGGTTCGCTGGGGGTGTAGGACGGCCCGCCGGTTTCGTGGCCGTGCGCGGCGCCTTTGCCATGGCCGGGGACTCCTTCTGGCTTGCCCATCGCCAGCGCGGCGGGGCTTGCGCAAAGGGCAAGCGCGCCGGCTGTCACTGCGATTCTTATCTGGAGCTTCATCGTGCCTCCTTCGATGTCGCTGGTCCGGTGGGTGGAGTGCTTACGTTTCCTCATCTGTCTCAACGGGCTGCAGGGACGGCCGTCAGGCCAGACCGGCCGGGCGAGGGGAGGAACTGGACGGATGGCGGCCGGAGTCACCCTTCGGGCTGGCGAGGCGGCCCGGGAGGCTCTTCATGCGCCTTGCCCGGGGCGGCTGGCAGATCGCCACCCGCCGCCGGAGCTTCGGCTGGCTGCGAATGCGCCTGTGAATGCGAGGATGGAGATCCGGCCTTGGCAGCCGGCTCCCTTGGCGGAGGGCCGGCGTTCGATTTTCCCCATCCCTTGGCTGGAGCGCCGGGAGCCGAGGGGGCATTTTCGGATTTGTGGGCGGTGGCGGTTTGCTGTCCGTGGCTGGCGGCGGCGGGCAGCTCCGGCGGCCTGCTCCTGTCCGAGGCAGAGCGGCTGCTGCCGTGGCGGGCCGGGGAAGAGGCGGCTTGGGGACTTGCCTGTCCCGAACCGGGGCTGGCGTCCGGCCTGGCGCCGGTGCCGCCCTCAATGCCAGCGGGCTGAGTGGGAGCACTCTGCGGGCGAGCGGGGGCACTCTGGCCCGCCTGAACAGCCGTCCCGGTCTCCTCCTTGGGTGAGCCGGCCTTGCTGGCGGGGCTCGTCACGTGGGTTGCCCGGGCCTCCCCGCCACCGTCCTTGCCGCCCGGGAGGTGGAGGTCGATCAGGCCGCCACGATCTGCCGCTGACACTCCGGCCACGGCTGCCACGGCGACCGTCGCGGCGGATTTGACGATCGCCGAGGTGGCGATTGCCTTGCCGCCCCCAGCGGCTGCCGTGCCAGCCAGGCCGGCGCTTGCGGCGCCGCTGCCGCTGGCTCCTGCCTGGCCGCCGAGCACGCCGCGCAGCAGGCCTGCCGAGATCGCGAAGGGCAGCGGAGCGAGCGCGGCAAGGTCCTGGTTGCGCCTGGCGATGTCGTCGCGGAAGGCGCGGCAGTGAGGACAGCTGCGCAGGTGGGCGCGAATCTCGCGCCGCCGCGTGACCCGGCCGTCGGCGTCGGAGAGCTCCCGCATCACATCGGCGCAGGGCATCTCACGCCCCGTTTCCAGCTGGCGCAGGCTGAGCCTCGCCTCGTAGAGGGTTTGCCGCGCGACCGCGGCGGAGCTGCCGAACGCTGCGCCGATCTGGGCAAAGTCGAGCCCGGAGAGCTCGCGCATCACAAGTGCGGCGCGCTGGCGCTCGGGCAGCTGCTCGAGGTCGGCGAGCAGGGTTCGCAGGCGCTCTCGCGTCTCCGCCGTCTCCGTGATGCCAACGGCAATGGCCTGGTCCGGCTCCAGCTCGACGCTGTCGCGCCGCTTGCGCAGGGTGTCCACCGACTCGTTGCGGGCGATCCGGTAGAGCCACGGCTTCAGCTTGATCTCCCGCTTCTCCCCCCTCAGCCCGCGCAGGGCCTTGACCATCGTGTTCTGCAGGGCTTCCTGGGCGTCCGCCGGGTTGCCCACCATCGCCAGGCAGAAGCGGTAGAGATCCTGCTCGTAGCGAGTGTAGATCGCCTCGAAGGCACGCTGGTCGCCCGCCGCCGCGCGGCGCGCCAGCCGGTCGTCGGGAAGCAGGCGCCGCAGGCCGGCCGGGGGATTCAGCGGCGTGGCATCGTCCATGACCCGCTCGTATCGGCACTCGCACCCATCCGGTCAAGAGTAGGGATACCGCCATTCACGGATTCCAACGGCCCAGCCGGGCGATCGTCAGCTCCGTTGACTTAGGCTCTGTTGCCTATGCAGGCAGACGAGATCCGCGACACCTATCTCTCCTTCTTCGAGGAGCGAGGGCACCGAATCGTGTCCTCGGCGTCGCTGGTTCCCTCCGTCCACGACCCTTCCGTGCTGCTGACCACGGCTGGCATGCAGCCGTTCAAGCCTTACTTCCTGGGCCGGGAGCGCCCCCCGGCGCCGCGGCTCGCCGACGTGCAGAAGTGCTTTCGCACGACCGACATCGAGGAGGTGGGCAATACCGCGCGCCACCTCACCTTCTTCGAGATGCTCGGCAACTGGAGCTTCGGTGACTACTTCAAGGCGGAGTCGATTCCGTGGGGCTGGGAGCTTGCCACGGAGGGCTTCGGCATGGACCCGGAGCGAATCTGGGCAACCGTCTTCGGCGGCGACGAGGAGTTGGGCCTCGGTCCCGACGAGGAGGCGATCGAGATCTGGAAGGGCGCCGGGATGCCCGAGGAGCGGATCGTCCTACTCGGGCGCGAGGACAACTTCTGGCAGGCCGGGCCAAGCGGCCCCTGCGGCCCCTGCTCGGAGCTCTACCTGGACCGCGGCGAGGACTTCGGCGCGGACGGCGAGCGGCCCGGGGACGACACCGACCGCTTCCTCGAGTTCTGGAACCACGTCTTCATGACCTACGACCTCGCCCCGGACGGCTCGCTCACGGAGCTGCCGATGCGCAACATCGACACCGGGATGGGGCTCGACCGGATGGCGGCCATCCTCCAGGACGTGCCGTCGGTCTTCGAGACCGACCTGGTGCGGCCGCTTGTCGACCTCGCCGAAGAGATGTCAGGCCGCTCCTACGCCGAGGGCGGGGCGGTGACGCGGGCGATGAGGATCGTCGCCGATCACTCGCGCGGCGCCGCCTTCCTGATCGCCGACGGGGTGGTCCCCTCCAACGAGGACCGCGGCTACATCCTGCGCCGGATCATGCGGCGAGCGATCCAGCAGGGGCGCGCGCTCGGCCTCGAGGCGCCCTGGCTGGGCCGTTTTGCCGAGCGCACGATCGAGATCATGGGGGGCGCCTATCCCGAGCTGCCGGCCGAGCGCGAGGCGATAGCCCGCTGGGTCGGCGACGAGGAGCTGAGCTTTGGCCGCACCCTGGAGCGCGGCACCGAGCTGCTCGAGCGGCTGATCGCGGAGGCGAAGGACGCGGGCACCTCCTGGATCGAGGCCGCCGATGCCTTCAAGCTGCACGACACCTACGGCTTTCCATATGACCTGACCAAGGAGCTGCTCGCCGCGCAGGGCCTCGCGGTCGATGACGGCGGCTTCGAGGAGCTGATGGAGGAGCAGCGCCAGCGCGCCCGGGTTGGCGTGGCAAGCGCGCACGGGTCCGAGGACCACCATGAGAAGGTGATCGCCTTCACCACCGCCGCCCCTCAGACGCGCTTCGTGGGCTACGAGACGCTTCGTGCAACGACCGGCCTTGCGGCCGTCGCCAGCGACGACGGGCGGGCGCTGGTCAAGCTCGAGGAGAGCCCCTTCTACGCCGAGGGCGGCGGCCAGGTCGCCGACTCGGGCGTGCTGCGCTGGGACGGAGGTGAAGCCCGCGTGGTCGACGTCTACCGCGTCGGCGAGGACCAGGCGCTCGAGGTGGAGGGGGCGGGGGCGCCCTCCGAGGCGGGTGTCGCGGTCGAGGCGCTGGTCGACCACGAGGCACGCCACGCGACGATGCGCAACCACACGGCAACCCACCTCCTGCACGCGGCGCTGCGCGAACGGCTCGGCGACCACGTCCGCCAGGCCGGGTCCGCGGTGCGGCCGGACAAGCTCCGCTTCGACTTCACCCACGGTCAGGCGCTCGCCGCTGAGGATCTGGCCGCGGTCGAGGAGCGGGTCAACGGCTGGATCAAGGCGAGCCGGCCGGTGCGCTGGCTGGAGATGGAGCGCAGCGAGGCAGAGAAGCTGGGGGCGATGGCGCTCTTCGGCGAGAAATACGGCGAGTGGGTTCGCGTGGTGGAGGTCGATGACGTCTCGCGCGAGCTCTGCGGTGGCACGCACGTCGCCAACACCGCCGAGGTCGGCATCTTCAAGATCGCCTCCGAGGGCTCCAGCGCCGCCAACGTGCGGCGAATCGAGGCCCTGACCGGCCCGGCCGCGATCGACTGGTACCGGCGCGGCGAGGAGCAGCTGCGCGAGGTCGGCGCGCTGCTCGGCTCCCCCCAGGACCCGCTGACGGGGGCCAGGCGG
>DATBGJ010000142.1:0-5699 GCA_036558045.1 Thermoanaerobaculia bacterium | reverse complement strand
CATCGCCGCCGTCGCCTTCGCCACCATCCTCGCCGTGGTCGCCGGCCTCACGCTCGCCGGCGCCTCGGCGCTGTCGCACGACATCTATGTCAACGTGATGAAGCACGGGCAGGCGACGGAGCAGGAGCAGGTGCGCGTCGCCAAGGTCTCGACGGTGGTGTTCGGCATCCTCGCCGTGCTGCTGGGCGTGCTGTTCAAGGGACAGAACGTGGCCTTCATGGTCGGGCTCGCCTTCGCCGTGGCCTGCAGCGCCAACTTTCCGGCGCTGCTGCTGTCGATCGTCTGGAAGCGCTTCACCACCGCCGGCGCCGTGGCCTCGATCCTCACCGGCGCGTTCCTTTCCGTCTTCCTCATCGTCATCAGCCCGACGGTCTGGGTGGACGTGCTCGGCCGCGAGACGGCGCTCTTTCCGTTGAAGAATCCGGCGATCGTCTCGATGACCGCCGCGTTCCTCGCCGGCTTCGTGGTCTCGCTGCTGGGCCGCGAGCCGCGGGCGGAGGCGATGTTCGAGGACGAGAAGCTGCGGACGTATTTGGGGGTGGGGGCGGAGTAGAAGCGTTTAGAATCAGTCTGACGGTGCCCGCGGAATTCCTGAAGCCAGGCACAGACTACAACTTCGAGGTCCTGGCGATCGCGGAGGGCGGCAACCAGACGATCACCGAAGGATGCTTCAGGACGGCTGGCTAGGAGGTAGAATCGACGTTGTAAGAAGCATGGCCGGCCAGCCGCCAACCCCCGCGCTCGACCTCCTCCGCTCCGCCCGCCGGCTCGGGCTCGTCCTCTCCGGCGGCTCGTCGCGCTGCGCCTTCCAGGTGGGGGTCCTGGAGACGCTGGCGGAGCTGGGCGTGCGGCCGGTCCTGTGCGTCGCCGTCTCCGGCGGAGTCTGGAACGGCGCGGCCTTCTCGGCGGGCACGGTCCCGCGCCTGAGGCACTATTGGCGAGCCTTCGCCCGGATGCCACACCTCGACGTCGGCAACCTGCTGCGCGAGCACAACCCTTTCCGCTATAACGAGCTCCACCGGCGCACCTTCAGCCGCTACGTCGGCGCCGAGCGGCTGCACAGCCCCGAAGCCCTGCCGCTGCTGATCGGCGTCACCCGCCTGCGCGATCGCCGGGGGGAGTACTTCGACGCGCGGACGGCGGAAGACCCGCTGACGCTGTTGCTCGCCTCGAACTACCTGCCGCCCTTCTACACCCACGCGCCGCTGATCGCCGGCGAGCGCTACGGCGACGGCGGCCTGGCCGACAACCTGCCGTACGAACGCGCCTTCGCCGAGGGATGCGACGCCGTGGTCCTGGTGACGATGAAGGGAGAGAGCGAGGGGCACCCTTACCGCAATCCTCAGGATCCGGAGCACGTCATCCCCTCTCCCTTTCGCGACCGGGTGGTCGTGATCCGGCCGCGGCACCGGCTCCCCGCTTCCTTCGTGGAGCGCCGGTGGCCCGTCATTCTCCAGACCATCGAGATCGGCCGGCTGCGCGCCCGCGAGGTGCTCCTCGGCGAACGGCATCCGGAGACCGAGACGCACGGCGATGCGGGAATTCTGGTCCCGCTGCTCAGCCGGCTGCTGATGACCCGCGTGCTCGCGGCGAGGGGGCGTGCCCTTCGAAGCCCTCACCTCCCCGGCCCTCCTCTCCCAGAGGGGGAGGAGGGAGAAAAGCAAAACGGCGAGTAGGTCCGCGGGCCACGTCTCCTACCCTTTCAGGTTGGATTTTTCCCCACCCTTCCGGGCGGCGACGTATCGGCGCAACTTCGCTATCGTGGGGGTTCTTCCAAGAACCTTCCTCTCCAAAGTCCCATATCGAGTTTTCCGCGCTCAAGCGCGGTTTTCCTCCCGAGCGGCGTCGGTATGAGCCGCTCTCTTTTTTGTCCGGCGGTCAGCGCCCCGGCGGCTTGGGAGTGGCGCCGGCGGACGGCCGCGGCTCCGGCACGCAGGGCACGGCGAAGCTGCGGCGGCCGTTCCGGCCGACGCTCCGCACGGCGAAGAACTCGTTGTCCGTGCTGGTGTTCGCGAGCGTCACGGTGCCCGGCTGGGCGACGGTGCGCAGCACGCTCCACCGCGTCTCCGTGGTCTCCCGCCGCAGGATCTCGAAGCCCTGGCGCTGCGCATCGTCCGCCGCTTCGATGGCAATCTTGGCGCTGGGGGTGACGGCGCCGGAGAGCACCGCGGATTTCGGCGGCGCCGGCGCCGCGGCCAGCTCGGCCATCAGGAGCTGATCGAGGGAGGCCACCTCGGCGACGAACGGAAAGTCCATGAACTCGACGAGGTCGCCGTAGCGGACGCCGTCCTCCACCCGCACGGTCTGATGCTGGTGGTTGTAGTCCTCCAGGGGCTCGGTGAAGCGCACGGCCGGCAGCCCCGCTTCGACGAACGGCAGATGATCGCCGCCGCGGCCGAAGCGGTCGCGCCGGAAGATCAGCCGCACCCGGTCGCGGCCGGCCAGCTCCTCCAGGCGGCGGGCCATCTCCCGCCCGGGAGATTCGACGCCATCCGGTCCGCCCTCGCTGAAGATGCGCGGCCGGCGGTCCTTGGAGCCGTTGGTGGCGCCGACGATGTCGTTGGTGATCATGCCGCCGACCTCGTAGCCCTGGGCGGCGAGCCACTCCTTCATATGGCGCGAGCCGAGGAGGCCCTGCTCCTCTCCCTCCACGGCGGCGAGGATCAGGGTGGCGCGGAAGCCCTCCGGCTTCGCCGCCAGCGCCTGCGCCGAGAGGATCGACACGGCGACGCCCGAAGAGTCGTCGTCGGCTCCCGGAGCGTCGATCTTGGCGTCCATGACATCGCTGGCCCGCGAGTCGAGATGGCCGGAGATCACGAAGGCGGTCTGCCGGCGCGCCGGGTCCGTGCCGGGCAGGATGGCGTAGACGTTCTCCATCGCCGCCGGCGCATTGCCGGTCCGCGGGCTGCTCGCCTCGTACTTGTCCACCACCACCTGCAGCCGGCCGCCGGACTTCGCCGCGATCTCCTGGAACCGCCGGACCACCGCGTCGCGGCCGCAGCCGATGCCCCGCCGGGGATCGTCCCGCGCCGACAGCGAGTGCCGCGTGCCGCAGGCGACCAGCTCCGTGACGATGGCCTTGGCCTCCGCGGCAGCCGATGCTGGAGGCGCAGGCGCCGCATGGACGGCGAGGGCTGAAAGAACAACCAGGACGGCGAGGACACGAGGTGGAGTCATGGAGCCTCCCGATGATGATTCGGGTGGGATCTTACAGTAGTCTTCGGGGGCGATCTCGAATGGAGGCGTTCCCATGAAGCGGATGCTTGCCGCTGCTCGTTGTTTGATCTACCTCTTCGCTTCCGTTCTGCCCGCTGACGCCGCTTCCAGCGACTCGACCTGGCGCGAGATCGACACCTGGGTCAACGTCTTCGGCGTGCCGGCCATGGACGCCCTGCGCGCCGCGACCTTCTGGCCCGCGGTCTTCATGAAGGTGGAGAAGGAAGCCGGCACGGTCTCGCCGGGCAAGAAGGCGGACGTCATCGCCGTGCGCGGCGACGTGCTGCGCCACGTCGACCTCCTGCAGGACGTGGACGTGGTGATCAAGGGAGGCGTGCGCTACAAGTAAAATCCAGGAGGCGAGCCATGCGCCGGACCGCGTTCCTTCTCTTCCTCCTCTGCCTTCCCCTCCCCGGCCGCGCCGAGGAATGGCTGCTGCTGCGCGACGGCGGCCAGCGCACGGGACAGCTCCAGAGCTGCGTCCAGGATCAGTGCCGCCTCTCCGGCCAGACGATCCCGCGCTCGTCGATCGCCTGGATCGGCTTCAACGGCCGCAAGGACTCGCCGCCGGCGGTGGCGGATCCGGCGCGGGACGCCGTGTACCTCCTGGACGAATCGGTCCACGCGGGCCGCGTCATCGGGATCAGCTTGGGGGAGGTGACGGTGGAGGACGCCGGCTATTCCCGCTCCTCCGTCGCCTGGGTGTGGTTCGCGGGTCCGCCGACGACGGGAGGATCAGCGACTTCCCCACCTCCTCCTCCGCCGCCGCCGCCGAGCGGCCCCGGCGCCTTCTGGACGGGCACGATCACCGGGCGCTATTGGGGCACCGTGGACGGCGTCTTCTCGGAGCTGACCGTGACGGTCGCCGCACGCCTGCGCGAGGTGAAGACGAGCCCGCTGCTGAGGGTCGGCGACCGCGAAGCCAAACCGGTCGGCACCCTCACCCATCTCGAACCCGAGGGGAGCACCGTCACCGTCCGCTTCCACGCCTCCGGCCAGTACCTGAGCTGCTCGGGCACCGGCGCTACGACGATCACGGCCACGCTGGACGACAGCCGGTTCGGCCATCCCTCGGTCATCTACAAGAAGACGGTCGACGTGAATCTCACGCCGACCCTCGGCTTCGACGTGCCGCTCGGCGCGGGCGCCCTCTATCAGGTCGGCCTCACCACGCCCGAGCAGTTCACCTATACCTGCGTCAGCGGCGGCGTCAGCAGCGACGTCCAAGCCGGCTACATCATCCCCATGCTCGGCAGGACTCCTTTGATGCCGCCAGGTCCAATGGTCGATCCCGAGCTGCGCTACCTGCAGGACGGCGGCGGGCGGATGAAGGGCAGCTACACGACGGGCGCGACCGGGGCCTACGAACAGCTCGAGGCCACCTGGGACCTGACGCGTTCCGAGCGGCGTTGAACGGGGGTCGTCCCTTCCCTCACCCCAACGTCACCGTCTGCCCGACCAGCAAGGCCGCCGCGCGCCGCGCCACTCCCTGGAAACCTCGCGCCTGGGCGTCCCGGCGGACCGACTCCAGCGTGGCGCTGCCCGCGATGGCGTCGCCCGTCTTCAACTGCAGGGCGCCCAGGGCCAGGCGGGCCTCCAGCGCGGCGGCCACGTCGCCGATGCGCCCCGCTTCCGCGACGGCCCAGCGCAGGTGGCCCAGAGCTTCCGCGCCTCTTCCGGCGGCGACCCCCGCGGGCGCCATGGCCGTGACCACCGCGAGCTGGAGCTCCAGGTCTTCGCTCGACTCGGAGATCGCGTGGGCCTGTCCGGCGGTCCGCCAGGCCTCGGCGATCCGTCCCTGGTCCAGGAGCGCCTGCGAGAGCAGCGCCAGCGCCCGGGCGCGATGGCCGTTCATGCCTCTCTCGCCGTACCAATCCGCCACCTGGGCCGCCAGCCGCGAAGCTTCGGCGGGCTCACCGGCCAGCCGGAAGAAATCGGCCAGCTCCAGGCGCGCCGCCGCCGCCGCCAGGGCCTCGCCGTGGTCGGCGTGAGATCTCACGGCTGCCGCGAGGTGGCGCCGCGCGCCGGCGAGGTCACCGGCCGCGAGGCGGCAGCGGCCCAGGTCGCGCAGCGCCGTGGCGGTGAGGCTCGGCGAGCCGATCTGGTTCGCCAGCGCGAGCTGCTCGCGGCTGAGCTTCTCCGCCGCGGCCGGATCGCCGAGCCGGTGCTGGAGCCGCGCCAGCAGGCTCAGCATCTCGGCCGTGCCGATCTTGTCGTGGCCCCGCCGCTTCATCTCCAGGCCTTGCGCCAGCCGCCGCCAGGCTTCGTGGAGGTTCCCCAGCCGCATCAGGTCTTCCGCCCCGGCGGCCAGCATCGAAGCGCCGCGTACGGGATCCCCCACCTGTCTGGCGAGCTCGTACGCCTGGTCGTGCAACCGCAGCGCCTCCTTCAACGAGTCCGTCAGCGCGCGGTCCGTTCCGAGCCCGCGGATCGCCCGCGCCTCGTCGATGCGGTTGCCGGTCTGCCGCGCGATGGCGAGGGTC
>DATBGJ010000141.1:0-1740 GCA_036558045.1 Thermoanaerobaculia bacterium | reverse complement strand
CAATCTGGCGGCCGTACGGCTCTATCGCGGGGATTTCGCGGCGGCCGAGGCGCTGTACCGGCAGGGACTGAAGCTGCGGCTGGAAGCCTTCGGCCGCGACGATCCGCGGGTCTCCTTCAGCCTGCGGAGCCTGGGAGCCCTGCTCTACAACCGCGGCGATCTCGCGGCGGCGGAGCCCCTGCTGCGGGAGGCCCTGCGCGTCCGGCGCACGGCCTACGGAGCGGACAACACCGAGCTGGCGCCGGTGCTCGACCTGCTCGGCAACGTGCGCTTCGCCCGCGGCGACCCGGCCGAGGCCGAGAGGCTCTATCTGCAAGCCCTGGACTTGCGCCGGCGGCTCCTCGGCGAGGACCACGCCGACCTCGCCCGCAGCGAGCGCAACCTCGCCGTGCTGCGGCTGGCTGGAGGAGACCTGGCGGGAGCGCGGCGCCTGGTGACGAAAGCCCTGGCGCGGCTGCGGCCGGCGAAGCCGGCCGGCGACTGGCGCATCGCCGACGTCGAGAGCATCGAGGGGGCCGTGCTGGCGGCGGAGGGACGTTCCCGCGCGGCCGAGCCGCTCCTGCTGGCGAGCTATCGCGCCCTGGCCGGGAGCCGGGGCGGGCACGCGGTGGTCACGCGAGAGGCGCGGCAACGGATCGCCGATTTCTACGACAAAACGGGGCGGCCCGCCGCGGCTGCCCCCTTTCGTGCATCCCGGGCGCTGCCCTGAGATCTCAGCTCGGGCTCACCGCTCCCGGCGCCGCGGCGAGAGGCGGCGGCTCGATCTCGATGGGCTCCGGCCTGGACTTCAGGAGCGCCGGCGCAACGCCGAGCGCCGTGAGCCAAGCGAGCAGGAAGATGAGGAAGGTGCGGTTGCCGAGCATGGGAATCCCCTTCGCGGGCAAGGCCCGCCGTTGCGAGAGAAGCGGTTTCGGGTTGGCTTTCCCACCGGTTCGCCGGTGGATGGCCGGGTTTCGTGTCGTCTACCCGTTCCCTCGCAAGGGGAAGAAAAAGAGGATCATCGGGATCGCCGGAGAGCTTGCCGGCGCGCCGCGCATCCCGTATCGTCCGCGCCAAAATGAGAGCGTTGCTGCGCGTTCCCCGCCACCTCCTGCTCCGCTTTCTCGCCCTGGTGGCGATCGTGGGGATCGGCTTCGCCGTCCTGAGGTGGACGCCGCTCGCGGGCTACTTCACGGTGGAGAACGTCTCGGCGGTCCTGGAGCGGCTGCGGGGCGCCTGGTGGGCACCGGTGGCGCTGATCGCGTCCTACGTCCTTCTCTGTCCCGTGATTCCGGCGACGCCGATGATGGTGGCCGGCGGCATGGTGTTCGGTCCCGTGGTGGGCTCGGTCTACAACATCCTCGGCACGTTCCTCGGCGGCACGGTCACCTACTACCTGGGCCGCGGCCTGGGTCACGATTTCGTGCTCCACCTGCTGGGCAACCGCCTGAAGCGGGTGGAACGCTACATCGCCCGCCGCGGGTTCTGGAGCATGGTGGGAGCCCGCTTCCTGCCCATCCCCTTCCCGCTGCTCAACTACTCCATGGCCCTGGCGGGGATCCGGCCGGCGCTGTTCCTCGTCACCACGGCGCTCGGGCTCATCCCGGGCGTCGCCATCTTCACCTACTTCGCCTCCCTGCTCACCAAGGCGGCGAGCGGCCACCGCTCCGGCATCGTCGTGCAGTTCGCCGTCGCCTCGCTGCTGATGCTCCTCCTCACCTTCATCCCGCAGATCTGGATGGGACGGAAGAGGAGGGAGCG
>DATBGJ010000140.1:0-3001 GCA_036558045.1 Thermoanaerobaculia bacterium | reverse complement strand
GGCGCGCCGCGGCGCGCCGCGATCGTGGCAAGGATGCCGACGTTGAGCCCCACCGAGAGCAGGAGCGCGATGAGCAGCCACCAACGGATCACGGCTGCGCCTCGGTTTCCGCGTCCGCGGCGGCGGTGTCTTCCACCAGGCTCCAATAGCTGTCCGCGAGGCTGTTCTCGGCGGTGGCGGAGAGGAACGTCACGGATTCGGAGCCCGCCTCGCCGCCGCCCGCGGCGGGCCAGGTGCGGCCGACGCCGAGCCCGAGCGCGGCGCCGGCCACCAGGGCGGCGGCGGCCGTGGCGCGCACCCAGCGGGGAGCCGCCGACCAGGAGAGCGATCCGGAGGCCTGGCTGCGCGCGCGCGCCATGACCCGGCCGGTGAAGCCGGCGGGGACCGGCGCAGCCGGCGGCAGCGAGAGGCCCTGCCAGGTCCGCTCCAGCCGGGCGTAGAGCTCCTGCAGCTCCGGCTCGCGGAAGACACGCGCCCGCAGGGTCCGCGCCTCGTCGGCCGGTAACTCATTATGCAGCAGGCGCATAAGATCGTGTTCGATACCGCGTGTCATGGTTCGGCCTCTCCTTGTGAAACCCGCGATCCTGCCGCTTCCTGCGCCGCCTCCAGCCGCCGCATGGCGCGGAAGAGGCGGCTCTCGACCGCGCCTTCCGTGATGTCCAGCACCTCGGCCACCTGCTTATAGGACAAGCCTTCGAAGCGCACCAGCACCACCACGGAGCGCTGGTTCTCCGGCAGCCGCGCGAGGGCGCGCCGCGTCACCCGCCAGCGGCGGCGCGCCTCCAGGGCAGCGGCCGGATCCGCGGCCTCGTCCGGCGGCTCGAAAGCGGGGGCGTCCCGCTCCTCGGTGTCCTCCCAACGCAGGAAGCGCACCAGCTTGCGGCGCCGCAGCTTGTTCAGGCAATGGTTGACGGCGATGCGATAGAGCCAGGTGTAGACCTGCCCCTGAGGGCGGACGGCCGCCGCCTTGCGATAGGCCTTGAGGAAGACGTCCTGGGCGGCGTCGCGGGCCTCCTCCGCGTCGCCCAGCAGGCGCTCGCAGAGCCGGAGCAGGCGCTCCTGATGGCTGTCCACCAGGGAAGCGAACGCCTCCGCGTCACCGGCGGCGACTCTGGCGAGCGCTTCCCATCCCGGATCGACGGCCGCCGCTGCCGAATCGGTCGTCACGGCGTCTCCTGGAACCCGCGAAGAGGAGGAATCCTGCGTTAGATTCAGCGGGAACCAGCGGGGCGCTGGCGCAGGCGGCCGATATGCTCCTCGACCAGCCGGTGCACGCCGAGCCGCTGCAGCTCGGCGGCCAGCACGAGGATCTGGTTGGCCTGCAGCGGATGATCTCTGAAGATGATCTGAAGGACCGCTTTGAGAGCGGCATCGAGCTCGGGGTCGGCGGGGCCCGGCTGGGACGCAGGGTCAGGCTTGGACACGGGACTCTGCGGCCTCGTGCATCGTCTCCGGATCGTACTCGTAGATGAGGGAACGCACCGTCTTCTCGGGAGCCAGGGCGACACCCTCCTCGTAGCCCCACATGTCGATGGTCTCCCACGGGCAGTAGCGGGCGCAGAGCTGGCAGCCGATGCAGCGTTCGAGATCCACCTCCACCAGCTTCATGAAGTCGGGATACTGGGGGCCGGGGACGATCTCGATGCAGTCCACCGGGCAGAAGGAGATGCAGGCCTCGCAGCCGGTGCAGCCGGTCTGGTCGATCACCGCGAGCTGCTTCGGCGCCTTGGCGCGCGGCGGCTTGTCGATCTCGATCTTCTTTGGATAGGGGAAAGCCTCGGGCATGCTTCGGATCTCCGCGTCAAATGGCGCCCTGGGGCGCGGGGATACTCTATCAGACCCGTGACAAAATCCCGTTCGTGATCCTCGACCGCGTCACCCGATTCCTCGCCGATCCCGGAGCGGAGCCGTTCGAGGAGCTGGCGCTGGCGGCGTTCGCCTGGCAGTTCGAGCGCGTCGAGCCGTATCGCCGGCTCTGCGAGCGGCGGGGCGCCACGCCGGAGACGGTGAGGGATTGGCGGCGCGTGCCGCCCGTGCCGGCCGCCGCTTTCAAGACGCTGACCCTCGCCGCGGCGCCGGCCGTGGAGGTCTTCCGCAGCAGCGGCACGACGGGCGAGCGGCGGAGCGTCCATCATCAGCCGTATCCGGAGCTCTACCGCCAGGTGATCGACGCCTCGTTCCCGCGCTTCTGCCTGCCGTTCCAGCAGCGGCTGCCGATCCTCTCCCTGATCCCTTCGCGCCAGCAGCTCCCGGACTCCAGCCTCTCCTTCATGGCCGATCACGTCCTCGCCCGCTACGGTGCTCCCGAGAGCGCCACCGCCTTCGGACCGCGCGGCGTCGAGGCGGTAAAAGCGCGCTCGTGGGCGGCGGCCCGGCAGCGCGAGGGACGCCCCGTCCTGCTGCTCGCCACGGCCTTCGCCCTGGCGCAGTGGCTGGATACCTTGCAGAGGCTGGACCTCAAGTTCCGCCTGCCGCCCGGCACCGTCGTCTTCGAGACCGGAGGATTCAAGGGGAAAACGGCCGAGCTGGCGCGCGAGGACCTCCTCGCGCGCGTGCGCACCTGGCTCGGCGTGCCGCCCGAGTCCGTGGTGCGCGAGTACGGCATGACCGAGCTGACCAGCCAGTGCTATACCCGGGCGCTGCTCGGCGGCGATCCGGACCTCTTCGTGGCGCCGCACTGGGTGCGCGTCCGGCTGCTCGACGCCGAGACGCTGGAGGAGGTCCCCGCCGGCACCCCGGGCCTCATCGCCGTCTTCGACCTCGCCAACCTGGGCTCGGCGGTCCACCTGCTGACCGAGGATCTCGGGGTCGCCGAGGGCGACGGCTTCCGACTCCTCGGCCGCGCCGCCGGAGCGGAGCTGCGGGGGTGCTCGCTGGTGGTGGAGGAGCTGCGGGGAGGATGAATGCTCCGCGACGCCTTTCTCCCTTCCAGCCTGCCCCGCTCCGCTGAGCCCCATCTGCGGAGGATGAAAGGGTATATCGCCGCGCGGTGGAACGCGGA
>DATBGJ010000139.1:0-1928 GCA_036558045.1 Thermoanaerobaculia bacterium | reverse complement strand
AGCGGCTGGCGTCGAGACGAATCTGAAAGGAACGCTTGGAATTATCTTGGCAGCTTGCCAGGATGGCCACCTATTGCGGGAAGAGGCGGTCCGACTGATAGAGGCCATTCGCCGGCGCCAAGATATCTGGATCAGCAATCAACTCTGCGATCGAGCTCTGGACCTCCTGCAATGAGAATACTCCCGGTTCGATGTTGCCTGAACCAGAAGTCTAACGTTTATACCTCTCCCCCACCCGCCGATACGCCTCGCGGAAAGGAATCCCCTCCTCCAGCACCAGCCGGTACGCCTCCTCGGTGGCGCGGAGGCCGGGAGCGAGCCGGATGCGCTCAGCATGGAACCGCACCTCCGGCAGCGCGGCGGTCATGATGGCGACCGTCTCGCCCGCGAGGTCGATGCCGCGGAAGAGCGGCGCCTTGAGGAGCTGCAGATCGCGGTGGTAGCCGGAGGGGAGCTTGGCGGTGACGGCCAGCGCCTCGAAGAGGCAGGCCTGAGCGGTCGCCGTGCGGCCGCGCACCAGCTCGAAGACGTCCGGATTGCGCTTCTGCGGCATGATCGACGAGCCCGTGGTCATCGCCGCCGGCAGGCCCACGAAGCCGAACTCCGCGCTGGCGAAGAGCACGAGGTCCGCGGCGAGCCGCCCCAGGTCCTGCATCAGCAGGGCGATCTCGAAGAGCACCTGCGCCTCCGCCTTGCCGCGCGAGAGCTGCACCGCCGTCACCGGCTCCTGGACCTCGGCGAAACCCAGGCTACGGCGAGTGGACTCGCGGTCGATCGGCAGCAGCGGCACGCCGTAGCCGGCCGCCGAGCCCAACGGGTTCTTCTCGACGCGGCGCGCGCAGGCCTCGAGCCCTTCGGCGTCGTCGCGCAGCTCGGCGGCGAAGCCGTCGGCCCACAGCAGGACGGAGCTGGGCATGGCCTGCTGATGATGGGTATAGCCGGGGATGACGATCTCGCCCGCGCGCTCCGCCAATTCGTCGATCGCGGAGGCCGCCTCCCGCGCGCCGTCCGCCAACGATGCGATGACGTCCCGCAGGTAGAGCCGTAACGCGGCGAGCACCTGATCGTTGCGCGAGCGTCCGAGATGGAGCCGCGCGCCGGCCTCGCCGATCCGCGTCGTCAGGAGGGATTCGAGAGCGGTGTGGGCGTCCTCATCCTCGAGGCGGATCCGCCAGCCGCCCGCCGCATGCTCCTTGCCCAGCGTCTCCAAGCCGCCGCGGATGGCCTCGAAATCCTCCGCGGAAAGCAGGCCTACTTCACGGAGCATTGCCGCGTGAGCGATCGAGGCGCGGACGTCGTACGAAACGAGGCGCTCGTCGAGGAGATGGTCCTCGCCGGCGGTGTAGCGCAGCACCCGCTCGTCGAGCGGCTCGCCCTTGTCCCACAGCCGGCTCACGCCGCTTCCTCGCGCTCGCGCAGCTCGGCGTAGGCGCGCACGAGGCGGGTATAGAAGCGAGCCCCTTCCAGGATCTCGCTCTCCAGCACGTACTCGTCCGGCGTGTGCGAGCGCTCGCTCTTCCCCGGGCCGCACTTGACGGCCGGGATCCCTTCCATGAAGACCATGTCGGAGAGCGTCGAGGAACCGCAGAGCCGCGCTTCCGGCCGTGCCCGGCGGGCGGCTTCGACGAGCGGCGCGCTCTCCGCGGTCTCGCGCGGCACCAGGCGGTCGGAGAGCACGCGCACCTCGCCCGCCACCGCCAGCTCGATGCGCTCCACGATCTCGCGGCGCGCGAGCGCGGGCGTGGTGCGCACGTCGAGCACCGCCGCGGCCTCGCCGGGCACCACGTTGCGCGCCGTGCCGGCGCGGAGCTGCGTCGGCTCCACGGTGATGGCCCCGAGCCGCGGATGCGGCGCGCCGAAGTCCACCCGCTCGAGGGCGACGAGGTCATGCGCCAGGCCCCGCGCGGCGTTCCGCGATCCCAAAGCCG
>DATBGJ010000138.1:0-11355 GCA_036558045.1 Thermoanaerobaculia bacterium | reverse complement strand
GGCGCGACAGGCGGCGGTGCGACGGATGGCGGCGCGGGTTTGGCGGCCGGCGGCTGGGGAGGCGCTTGGGTGACCGGCTTTGCCGGAGCCGGACGCGGCGCCGGCGCCGCGGGCTTGGAGACGCGGGCCAGCTCTTCCAGCTCCGAGAAGTCGATGTCCCCGACGCGCCGGCGCACGCCCGTGGCCTCCCGGGCCGGAGCCGGCGGCGCGGATGGCGGCGCGACGGCCGGGGGGGCGGCGGCTGAGGCAGTCGGCGGAGCCGCCGGGACAACCGCCGGCGGGATTGGCGCTGCGGCTGCGGGAGCCGGCTTGGGCGCCGGCGGCGGCGGCGGCGGCGCGGCGGCGGCCGGCGGGACAGGCGCCGCAGGTGCGGGTGCGCGGACGCCGCTCTTGGTGCGGCCGAGGTCGAGGTCCGAGAGCGTCTTGCTGAGCAGGGCGTCGACGTTGTTCGCCGCCGGCTCGGGGCGGCGAGGGGGCGGCGGCGGTGGAGCGGCCGGCCGCGGCTTCAGCTCGGGGCGTAGCACGCCCGAGAGGGTCTCGTCGAGCCGGCGCTGCACGTCGTCCCCAGCCGGCGAGGTCTTCGGGGGCGCGGCCGGACGGGGGGCCGCGGCAGCGGCCGGCGCGGCGGCCGGCCGCGCGAGATCGCTCTCGACCTCGGCGAGCACGTCGCCGAAGATGTCCTGGGAGGTGAGCTTGTGCTCGGCGCGCGCGGGGACGACGGGCGGCGTGACGCGGCGGGAGCCGAGGGCCCGCTTGGCGGCCGAGCGCAATTGCTCGTCGGTGAACGGCTTGGCCAGGAGATCGTCCGCCTCCATGGCGCCCGTGCCGGTCTCGGAGAGCATGCCGACGACGCCAGGACCTCCGGCGCTGCGGGAGAACGAGCTGGCGAGGGTTTCGGCGCCCGGGATCTCGGCGCTCACCAGCACCAGGTCGGGGGCCTCCGAGGCCGCCGCCTGGATCGCCTGGTCCGCCCGCGGCACCACCCGCACCCGCCAACCTTCGGCACTCAGGGCCCCGTTGATCCGTTCCACGTAGCGCTCTTCCTGCTCGACGACGAGGATCGACGGCATACCGATCTCCAGAGTAATTCCAGTCTGTTGTAGCACTCCCCACTTCGCCAGTCAATCGCGGGAGGCTCCAAATTGCTGATTTTTGTGGGATTTACCTGTAGAATCGTCGGCCTGCCGGGATTCTTTTTCTTCAGGGAGCGTCCCCATGTCAGGTCATAGCAAGTGGGCCACGATCAAGCACAAGAAGGCGGCGACCGACGCCCGCCGCGGCAAGCTGTTCAGCAAGCTGCTCAAGGAGATCACCGTCGCCGCCCGCGTCGGCGGCGGCGATCCGAAGGGGAATCCGCGCCTGCGCGCCGCCATCCTGGAGGCGAGGTCCAACAGCGTCCCCAACGACAACATCGACCGCGCGGTCAAGAAGGGCACCGGCGAGATCGCCGCCGAGGTCTATGAAGAGGTCATCTACGAGGGCTACGGCCCGGCCGGCGTCGCCATCCTGGTCGAGGCGGCCACCGACAACCGCAACCGCACGACCGGCGAGATCCGCCACCTCTTCGCGCGCAACGGCGGCAACCTCGGCGAGGCGGGGTGCGTCGCCTGGATGTTCCACCGCCGCGGCTACTTCGTCCTCGACAAGAGCGCCATGGACGAGGAGAAGCTCATGGAGCTCGCCCTCGAGCTGGGGGCGGACGACGTCGCCATCGCGGCGGACGTCTACGAGCTCTACACGCCGATGGAGGGCTTCATCGCCACCCAGG
This sequence comes from Thermoanaerobaculia bacterium, assembly GCA_036558045.1. Taxonomy (GTDB): domain Bacteria; phylum Acidobacteriota; class Thermoanaerobaculia; order Multivoradales; family UBA5704; genus DATARR01. Next base: position 9,587 of record DATBGJ010000138.1, on the reverse strand, counting down.
AGGAGCTCGAGCGGCGCAGCGTCCCGGCCGTCGTCAAGGAGCTGGCGATGGTCCCCCAGACGACCCTCGACGTCCCCGCGGACAAGGTCGGCCAGGTGCTGCGCCTGATGGAGGCGCTCGAAGACCACGACGACGTCCAGAAGGTGTGGGCCAACGTCAACATCGACGAAAAGGTCCTCGAGGCCCAGTCCCGGTAAGTACCTCCCAAGATGTTGATCCTGGGACTCGATCCGGGCAGCCTCCACACCGGCTACGGCCTGGTGGAGAAGCGCGGCTCGAGCCTCCTCGCCCTCGACGCCGGCCGCTTCTCCTGTCCCCGCGCCCTCGACCTGCCGCGGCGGCTGGCCCACCTCGCCGGCCGCCTGGAGGAGCTGATCGCCGGCCGGCGGCCCGACCTCGCCGTGCTGGAGACGCCGTTTCACGGCATGAACGCGCGCTCGCTCATCGTGCTCGCCCAGGCGCGCGGCGCGCTGCTGGCGGTGCTCGCCGGCCGCGGCATCGAGGTGCGGGAATTCAGCCCCGCCGAGGTCAAATCGGCGGTCACCGGCAACGGCCGCGCCGACAAGGACCAGGTCGCCCGCATGGTGCGCCTGCTGCTGGCCGTCCGCGGCGACGGCTGGCCGAGCGACGCCACCGACGCGCTGGCGCTCGCCATCTGCTGCGCGCAGCGCCTGCGGCTGGACCGCATCGCGGAGGGGAGCCGCGTGTGCTAGCATCCTTCTTTGCTCCGTAAAGGGTGCTCGATCCGGACTTTGGACCTCTGACGCCGCACACGACCATGGCCTTCCAGGGCTCGCTCAAAGAGCTGCCGCTGCCCGACATCATCCAGCTCGTCTCCGTCTCGGGGAAGACGGGCGTCTTCTCGCTGCGGCGCAACGGCGACGACGACACCGGCGAGATCTATCTGCGCGGCGGGCAGATCGTGCACGCCCACGTCGGCGACCTGCAGGGCGAGGAGGCGATGTACGAGCTGGCGATCTGGCCCGAGGGCGAGTTCGTCTTCACCCCCGGCAAGGAGACCGACCGCACCACCATCCAGAAGTCGAACACCAACCTTCTCATGGAGGCGGCGCGCCGCATCGACGAGTGGCAGATCCTCTCCAAGCGCATCCCCTCCACCCGGCTGGTTCCCGTCTTCACCCAGCACGCCACCACCACCTCGGTCTCGCTGACGCCGCAGGAGTGGGCGCTGATCTGCAAGATCGACGAGCGCCGCACCATCGAGGAGATCGCCATCGGGCTGGACATGAGCCCCTTCGAGGCCTGCAAGCTCCTCTTCGGCCTCATCACCTCGGGCCTGGTGGCGCTCAACGAGGACTTGAGCCGCCTGCGCACCGACCACCTCCACGCGATGCCGCCCGAAGAGCTGGCGGGCGTCGCCGAGTCCATCCACCAGCAGGCCCGCACGCTGCTCAGCGGCCACAGCCGCCAGGCCGAGCTGGACGTGCCTTTCCGCATGAGCAAGGCCGAGATGGATTCCGGGCGCGGCGTGGAAGCCGTGCTCGACCTGGTGCGCGCCGAGGAGAAGGTGGTCTCCGCCGCCCTCGGCCCCAACCAGAGCAAGGCCTTCCTCGACCGCATCGCGCAGATCCTGAACCGCTGAGCCTTCCCCGCCCGGCGCTTCCGCACCGGGCTACGGAAACGTCGCCCAGAGGGCGATTCGCTTCGGAGAAGCGACGTCTCGATAGCCCGGTGCGGGAGCGCCGGGCAGGATACAATGCCGCCATGGCATCCCTTGGCCGTCCTGTCTTCCTTGCCCTGCTCGCGGTGTCAGTCCTCGCTTCATCGGTCTCCGCCCGGTCGCAGGAGCCGCCCCAGACCGCGCCGCCGCCTATAGAGCCTCAACCGGCGCCGACCCCCCAACCGCAGACCGCGCCGCCCATCGAGCCCACCGCTCCCGCGCCGCCGGCCGCTCCGGAGCCCTCGGGGTCCGGCGACGAGGGCGAGACCCCGGGCGTCGAGGTGCCCCCCCGGCCGCAGGAGGGGATCCTGCCGCGGCTCGACGTCTACTTCCCCGAGGGCGATCTCGACCTGCGGGTCAACCGCCTGATCAACAAGACCTTCTTCGAAGGCCAGGTCAAGTACAACTTCATCAGCGGCGACATCACGGCCTTCCTGCGCTACCGCTACTACGGCTTCAACCGCACGACCCAGTTCACGGTCTTCGACGCCATCGAGTTCGACGAGATCGACCAGAACGTGACCGAGGACTTCGACCGCGTGCGCGGCACCCTGCTGCTGCTGCAGTGGCCGCACAGCTACAACCACCGGACCTTCGCGCTGGCCGAGATCGACGGCATCAGCTCCAACCGCCGGGAGAGCGGCAGCCAGTTCTTCGTCCGCCGCGACCGCACCAACACCTTTCTCCGCCTGGGCTACCAGCTCGGCACTCCGGACGAGGGCCGGTCGAGCGCCATCGCCGGCGAGACCCGGGCGCGCACGGAGCGGCTGTTCTCCGCCTTCCGCGAGTTCGGGCCGGGCGAGTCGACCTTCACGGTGGCGGGCACCTACGGCTTCGATTTCGGCCTCGGCGACTTCGACTATCTCAAGCTGGAATTCGAGGCGCTGAAGCGCTTCGACGTCAGCGCCCGGACCTTCCTGGTCGGCCGCCTGCGCGGCGGCACGTTTCCCCACACCGGCCGCACGCGCGGCGACGAGCTGCCGCCCCAGCCCGAGGACATCGACTTCCTCTCCTTCCCGCGCTCCGAGGCTTTTCGCCTGGACGGGCGCGAGAACCTCAAGGGCATCAGCGACCGCCTGCGGGGCACCGAGCTGCTCTTCACCACCTGGGAGTACTTCTTTCCCTGGTTCCTCGAGAGCCATCACAGGTTCCTGCGGCTCGATTTTCAGAATTGGTACTGGATCTTGTATACGGGAATGGGTACGATTGGCCTCGACCGCAAGGTCTATACGGACTTTGACACCTACGTCCCCGATGCCGGCATCGGTTTCGAGTCCTCGTTCGGGCTCCGCAAGTACAGGTTCTTTCTCTCCGGGATTGTGGCACAGGCTTTGAAAGGGGATGGGGGAGTAGAGGCGCGTATCTCAGTCAAGTCGTATCGCTGAGTCGTGCGCTCCAGGGAGACATGTGACGGTGAGACGGGCGCCTCGGGGTAGCTTCGCTGCAAATCTGGAGAGTCGCGGGGGCCGCTTCTAGGCCCTCGCTGGATTGGCTTTACAAGCCGGAGGAGAAAGCATGAGACTCAAACTATGGTGCTTCATCGCGCTGGTGAGCCTCGTGCCCACCTTGGCGTCGGCGGCGGAACAGGCGAACGCCGCCAGCGTCACAGGTGAGACGGGGCTGTTCACCCTGCTGACAGGCGATACTTTGCCCCGGGGCGGGTGGTCATTTGGACTTTATTACAACAACTGGGACCGCCTCCTGGATCTCAACATCCTGGAGGAGGACAAGAGCGTCGATTGGAATCGCCTGAGCGCCAGCTTCGGCTACGGCATCACCGACCGCTGGGAAGTCAGCGTCATGGTGCCGTACGAGGATTACAAGTTCGACCTGCCGGGGCTCGACGACTCGAGCGGTCTCGGCAACGTCCGCCTGGGCACGAAGTGGCGCCTGATGGGCTCGGTCGGGGACGCCACGACGCTGGCCCTCAACGCCTTTGTAGAACTTTCTACGGGCGACGAGGACGTCGCCTCGCAGGACACGGGTTATGGCGTCGGCCTCGACTGGCGGGTCAACAAGTGGGTCTTCGACATCGGGTACCAGGATCTCGGCAAGTGGCCTGCGGACTTCGATCAGCAGGCGGTGACGGCCGGCCTCGGTTACGTCGGCCGGCCCACCGAGAACCTCGACTGGATCACCGAGGTCACCGGCATCTTCCACACCGGGGGCGACGCGTGGTTCGAGGACTCCTATGACCTGACCAGCGGCGGCCGTCTGTGGCTCGGTGGCGGCAACTGGGCGTTCAACTTCGCGTTGCGCACGGATCTCGCCCAGCTCGACTCGATCGACGAGCACTGCCCGATCGGCGGCCTGCTCGGCTTCACCTACTTCCCGCGGCTCCTGCCGCCGCCGCCTCCTCCTCCGCCTCCACCGCCGCCTCCACCGCCGCCGCCTCCACCGCCTCCGCCTCCACCGCCGCCGCCTCCTCCACCGCCGCCACCGCCGCCGCCTCCACCGCCGGCGCCGGAGCGGATGGAAGTGACGTGCAACTTCACGTCGGGCAGCGCGCGGCTGGACAACATCTGCAAGGCCAAGCTCGACGAGGTGGGCCTGCGGATGAAGCAGGAGCCTGACTCGAACGCCGAGGTCACCGGCTACGCCGACGGCTCGAGCGGTTCACAGGCGGCCAACCAGCGGCTCGCGGATCAGCGCGCCGAGGCCGTGAAGAATTACCTCGTGACGCGGCACGGGATCGACCCGAGCCGGATCACGACCAAGGGCGAGGTCACCGACCAAGCCACGGCCGTGACCGTCCTCATCATCCCGTAGCCGGCTTCCATGCCGGTTGAAAAGGCCCCGTTTCGGCGGGGCCTTTTTCTTGGTATCTACGGTGCCCGTGCGGTCCTGCCCTTCGCAGCCCTCACTCCCAGGGCCGGGGTGGTGAGGGCTTCGCAGGGCACGTACCGCCCTACAGCGATTCCCTTCGCAGCGAGGCCACCGCCCCGAACAGGCCCGCCGCGGCGCCGAGGAGCACCAGGACGGCGATCTGTTTCGGGCTCAGAAAGTCGAGCGCCAGGATGGAGGCGAAGAGGGAGGACCGGCGCGCGTGGAGCGCCTGGTAGACCGCGAAGAGCGCGCCGCTCGCCAGCAGGCCGCCGAGCAGCCCCTGCAGCAGCCCCTCGGCGTAGAAGGGGCCGCGGATGAAGAACTCCGTGGCTCCTACCAGGCGCATGATGCCGATCTCCTCGTGATGGAGATAGGCGGTGAGCCGGATGACGCTGGCAATGGTGAAGATCGCCGCCGCGAGCAGACCGCCGACCAGCGCCAGCCCCACCGCCCGCACCACCGCCACCGCGGTCTCGAGCTGGCCCAGCCACTCGCGGTCGTCGTCCACCAGCGTCACTTCGGGACGCCGGCGCCAGCCGTCGAGCCATGCCGCGCGGCCGGCCGGGGTGCGCGTTTCCAGCCCGATCTCCAGCGACGCCGGCAGCGGCTCCTCCTGCCAGCCCGCCATCAGCTCGGCGACGCCGGGGGAGATCTCCTGGAACCTCCGGCGCGCGTCGGCGGCCGTGACCGGCTCCACGGAGACCACTCCCGGAGCGCGGGCGGCCTCGGCGGCCAGCCGGCGCAGGTCCGCCTCCGAGGTGTCCGGCCGCAGGTAGACCACCACCCGCATCTCGCCGCGCCAGCGCTCCACCGACGCCGCGAGATTGCCGCTCACCAGCAGGAAGGCGCCGCCGATGAACAGGCTGACGGCGATGGTCAGCACGGCGAGCAGGCTCACCTTCCAGCCGCGCAGCAGGTTGACCGCCGCCTCGCGGAAGAAATAACGCAACGCTTGCAGGAATTTCACTCGGCGGCCTCCTCCGGAGGGGGCGGCGGGACCGAATCCTCCTCCGCCGCTCCCGGCGAGGGCGCCTCGGCCGGCTCGGGAATCTCGGCTTCCGCCGGCGGCTCCAGGACCGGCGGATCGGTGCCTACCAGCTCCTGGTCCCCGGCCAGGCGGCCGTGGTCCAGCGTCAGCACGCGCCGGCCCACCCGCTGGATCGTCTCGCGGTCGTGGGTGGCGAGGATCACCGTCGTCCCCCGCAGGTTGACCTCCAGGAAGAGGCGGAGGATCTCGCGCGACAGGTCGGGGTCCAGGTTGCCGGTCGGCTCGTCGGCGATCAGGATGTCCGGATCGTTGATCAGCGCGCGCGCGATCGCCACCCGTTGCTGCTCGCCGCCCGAGAGCTCCGGCGGAAAGGCGTTGAGACGATGGGCGAGCCCCACCCGGCGCAGCGCCAGATAGGCCAGACGCTTCTGGCCCTGCGTGTCCACGCCCAGGATGCGCGGCAGGTAGGAGACGTTCTCGAACACCGTCTTGCGGGCGATCAGGCGGAAGTCCTGGAAGACGACGCCGATGGTCCGCCGCAGGTAGGGGATCTTGCCCGCCGGGATCGACGACACGTTGCGGCCGTTGACGAGGATCTGCCCGGAGCTGGGTACCTCCTCGCGGAAGATCATGCGCAGCAGCGTCGTCTTGCCGGCGCCGCTGGCGCCGGTGAGGAAGACGAACTGGCCGCGCGGCACGTGGAAGGTGACTTCCTCGAGCGCCATCTGGCCGCTCGGATACCGCTTGCTGACGTGGAAGAACTGGATCAAACCACCGGCTCGCGCTCCAGCGCCCGGCGCAGGAGCATCTGCACGGCCTTCGGATCGGCGCGTCCACCCGAACGCTTCATCACCTGGCCGACCAGAAAGCCCAGGACCTGGACCTTGCCCGCCCGATACTGGCCGGCCTGGCCCGCGTTCTGCTCGATGACCTCATCGATCCAGCGCTCGATCTGCGGCGTATCGGAGACCTGCGCCAGGCCCAGCCGTTCCACCGCCGCCGCCGGCTCCTCGCCGGACTCGCGGACGGCGGCGAACACCTCCTTGGCGGCGCTGTTCGAAATCCTGCCCGCGTCCACCATCCCCACCAGCGCCGCCAGATGGACGGCCGGAATCGACGCCGCGATCTCCACCCGCCGCTCCTTGACGTCGCGCAGCACCTCGCCCATCACCCAGTTGGCGATGCCCTTCGGATTGGATGGCAGGGCCGCCGCCGCGGTCTCGAAATAGTCCGCCACCTCGCGCGCGGCGGTCAGCACCTGGGCATCGGCGGCGGCGAGGCCGTACCGCGCGGCGAAGCGCGCCCGCCGTTGCCAGGGCAGCTCCGGCAGCTCGGCGCGCAGCCCGTCGATGCGCTCGCGGGTGAGCACCAGCGGCGGCAGGTCCGGATCCGGAAAGTAACGGTAGTCGTGCGCCTCCTCCTTGCTGCGCATCAGGCGGGTCGTGCCGCTCTCGGCGTCGAAGCCGCGCGTCTCCTGCGCCACCCGGCCGCCCGCCGCGATCACCTCGATCTGGCGGCCGATCTCGTGCTCGATGGCGTGCGCCACGTTGCGAAAGGAATTGACGTTCTTGATCTCCGTCTTGGTGCCCAGCCGGGTCTCGCCCCGCCGGCGCACGGAGACGTTGGCGTCGCAGCGCAGGCTCCCCTCCTCCATGTTGCCGTCGCTCGTCGCCGTATACAGGAGGAGCTGGTGGAGGGTCTGCAAGTAGTCCTGCGCCTCGGCGGCGCTCGCCATCTCGGGACGCGAGACGATCTCCACCAGCGGCACGCCGCAGCGGTTGAAATCCACCAGGCTCTCGCCGGGCAGCGCGCCGCCGCCGGGAGAGTCGTGCAGCAGCTTGCCGGCGTCCTCCTCCAGGTGCAGGCGCTCGATGCCGACGCTCTTCTCGTGCTGCGAGAGCGGCAGCCCTCCGCCCTCCGCGAGCGGGCGGTCGAACTGGCTGATCTGATACCCCTTGGGCAGGTCGGGATAGAAATAATTCTTGCGCGCGAAAACGGAGGTCGCATGCACCTCGCAGCCGAGGGCCAGGGCCAGCTTCGCCGCCAGATCGACGGCGCGCTCGTTCGGCACCGGCAGCGCGCCCGGATAGCCCAGGCAGACCGGACAGATGAGGGTGTTCGGGGCCGCCCCGAAGCGGTTCGGGCAGCGGCAGAACATCTTCGTCTCGGTCAGCAGTTGGACGTGGACCTCGAGACCGATGACCGCCTCGTACTCCCCTTGCGCCATGGCGCCCAAGTCTACCAGCGATAGTGTCCGATGATCTCGAAGGCGTAGAGGACGTCTTCCTTCTGGGTGCCGGCGCCGATGTTGTGGACGACGTACGGGCGGCTCTCTCGCGGCACCCGGCCGGCCGCCACCACGCCGATGTGGTGCAGCCCGTTCGGCAGCCGCCAGGCGACGACGTCCCCCGGTTCGTAGGCGCCGTCGAGCGAGAGCCGCTTTCCCTGGCGTTCGAAGTACCGCATGAGGTTGGGCACGCGGCGGTGGTCGATGTTGCGGTCCGGGCTCGTCAGGCCCCAGTTGCGAGGATAGGCGCTGAAATTCCGCTGCATGTCCCTGTGGACTTCCACCTGCAGATCGACGCCGATGGCGCGGAACGCCCGCACCACCACGTCGGCGCAGACGCCGCGGTCGAGAGGCACGTCGCCTCCCGGATAGGCGAGCCGCACGTAGGAGGGATCGTACTGCGTGGTGACGCCCACCTGCCTCCCCGCCGCCCGCGCGAGCAGGGCTCCCCTCTGCCGCGTCGCCGGATCGGCAAAGCCGGCCGCCGCGACGACGAAGAGGAGGAGCGCCGGAAGGAGCCTGCGGGGGTGCATGGTGGAGCTCGATTTTAATTCAGCCCACCGGAGGCGGTAGGCCGTCTGCCGGAAGCGGTGGAAGGCGCGCCGGAGGCGGTACGCCATTCACCCCCGGCGGTGCAACGCGCGCCGCCGGCAACGCAACATGCGCCGCCGGCAACGCAACATGCGCCGGAGGCAATGCAACATGCGCCGGAGGCAATGCAACACGCGCCGCCGGCGGTGCAACATGCGCCGGAGGCGGTGGAACACGCGCCGCCGGAGGTACGCCGTCCGCCGGAGGCGGTAGAACGCGCGCCGCCGGAGGTACGCCGTCCGCCGGCGGTAGAAGGCGCACCGCCGCCGCTGGAGCGCGCTGATCTCGTACGCGGTGCCCGCGCAGCGGGCCAGGCTGGTGACCGGCTGCTTCCCGGCCGGCGAATGCGAGGGCCGGCGGCAGTCGATTTTAATTCAGCCTATAGGAGCCACGCCCCGGCGACCGTTCAGCCAGCGCTCGACCAGCATGGTACCCTTTGGTCATCGAGCGTGCTGGATGGCTGTTTACTCTACGCCGAGGACTCCCGAAAATCACGCACGAGACATCCGACGCACGGTGGACCGGTGCGCAGGTGCCTGACAGGAGAACCCGTATATGACCGGCTACCAATTCTCTGTGGTCATACCAACGATGCCTATGACGCCTGAAGAAATCCTCGACGCCACCGATGCGCTCGGCAACGCAGGATGCACTGACGCGTCGGTCCGTGGGCATGCCGACGGCATTGAGCTCCTATTTGAGCGCACTGCTGAATCTTTACAGGCGGCGATCTCCTCAGCGATTGCCGATGTCGAACGTGCTGGATTTCGGGTCTCGAAGGTTGAGATGGAACGTGAAGCCATCTCAGCAGCGTAAGGAGTCAGCTTACTCGGTCAGCGGGTCCGCTCCCTATTGGCAAACTCAGCGGCTCCGCAGCCTGCGCCACCCCGAAGCTCTCGGTCACCGAGCGCCAGGCAACTCACCTAAAGGTAGGCGTGTGTTATGCGCCGAGTACATCATCGCCGGGTGCTACCCTCTTGGAATGCAACCGAAGTAACTTTGACATCGACCTTTTTCGTCCAATCAGATGGTGCGGTAGATGCCACTCGTCCAGCGTAAGGTCGATGCCGTCGGTCCGGAGACGTGTTCCGAGTTCGACGACCCATGCCTTGTGCTCATCACTTTCGCGTGAGTACGAGATGAATGCCGTCGGAACTGTTTTCAGGAGGTCTGGGAGGTCACTCATGACCGTATGTCACCGAACGCTATGGCGG
>DATBGJ010000137.1:0-5737 GCA_036558045.1 Thermoanaerobaculia bacterium | reverse complement strand
GGCGGCCTCGTCAAGCTCAACCCGCTCGCGGCATGGACGGAGGCGCAGGTCTGGGAGTACATCCGCGCGAACGATGTGCCGGCCAGCGCGCTCTACGCACAGGGATACACGAGCATCGGCTGTGCCCCCTGTACCCGCCCCACCACGGAGGGCGAGGACCCGCGCGCCGGCCGCTGGTGGTGGGAGAAGAACGCCCCCAAGGAGTGCGGCATCCACTGTCCGATCGAGACCGGCGGTTTCGAGCACGAGGTGGAGGCGATCCTCCACGGCAAGGCCACGGGGCCCAAGGGCTAGAGATGTCCGAAGTCCCGGAGCCCCTGGCCCTGGACACGGCCCAGAGCGAGGCGGTGCTCGTCGAGATCGAGGTCTGCTTCCCCGACGCCCGGCAGGTGGAGGCCATGGTGCGCCGGGCCGGCCCCAACCTCTTCCGCCGCAGCGTCGAGGCGCGCCTGCTGTGCTGCAACGTGCGCAAGGTGGAGCCCATCCGCGGCATGCTCGCGGGGCTCGACGCCTGGATCACCGGCCTGCGCCGCGACCAGTGGGCGAGCCGCGCCAACATCCGCAAGATCGAGATCGACCACGACCACGGCGGGCTCGCCAAGATCAATCCGCTCGCCGATTGGACGCTGGAGGAGGTCAAGGCCTACAACGAGGAGCACGGCGTGCCCGTGCATCCGCTCTACGCCAAGGGGTTCACCAGCATCGGCTGCGCTCCCTGCACGCGCGCCACGCGGCCGGGCGAGGATGCGCGCGCCGGCCGCTGGTGGTGGGAGAAGAACGCGCCCAAGGAGTGCGGCATCCACTGCCCGATCGAGACCGGCGCCTTCGAGCACGAGTTGGAGGCCCTGCTGCATCCGCCGGCGGCCGTCCCGCTGAGGACCGTGCGGTGAGCGCGCCCGCGACCCTCGCCGGCGGAGTCGCCATCGATCCGCTGCAGCGCGAGATCCTGCTCGAAGAGCTGGCGAACCTCGTCGTCTCGCTGCGCGGCTCGGAGGCCGGCGGGCCGTGGGAGGATCTCGCCGCGGCCGTCGACGCGGGAGAGGTGGAGGAGCCGCTCCTCGGCCGCCTGGAGACGGTGCTGGAGATGACGCTGCAGACCGGCCGGGCGCGGCGCGTCCATGGCGCCGAAGGCGAGCAGGCCCTGCTGCGCCTCTTCCACCAGACCCCCACGGGCGCCAAGGCAAGGCGAGCCACGCGCGCCGTCAACGAGACCCTCTCCACGCTGGAAGGGCAGAGGATCGAAGGCGCGCTGTTCACGGTCCAGGGGCCGGGCGTCTACCGCCTCGGTCTGCAGACGGACCGCTGCAAGCTGACGCTGGAGATCGACCGGCACGGCGTCGCGGTCGAGAGCCTGGAGGTCTGAGCCATGGCCCATTACCCGGTGTATCTGGATTTGCAGGATCGGCCGTGCGTGGTCATCGGCGGCTGCAGCCTGGCCGCGGAGAAGGCGAGAGGGCTGCTGGCGGCCGGCGCGCGGGTGACCGTCGTCTCGCCTCACCTCACGCCCGATCTCGCCGCGCTGGCGGTGGAAGGGCGGATCGACGTCATCGCCCGCCGCTACCGCTGGGGAGACCTGCGCCGGGCCTTCCTCGTCGTGGTCGCCGAGCGGGAGCCCGCGATCGTCGAGACCGTCTGGAAGGAGACGCGGGGACGCAACGTCCTGGTCAACACCGTGGACGACGTGCCGCATTGCGACTTCATCGCGCCGGCCGTCGTGCGGCGGGGAGACCTCGCGGTGGCGATCTCGACCAACGGCAAGGCGCCGGCCCTCGCGGTGCGCCTGCGGCAGCGGCTGGAGTCGGAGCTGGGGAAGGAGCACGCGCGGTTCCTGGAGCTGGCGGGGTCCGTGCGCGCGCCGCTCGCCCGGCTGCTGCCGGACCTCGCCAAGCGGCGGGACCTCTGGTACCGGCTCATCGACTCGGACATCCTCCAGTTGCTGCGCCGGGGCGAGGAGGACGCGGCCCACGCGCGCTTCGAGGAGATCCTCGGCGTGCGGCCGGAAAGCGCGGCGTGAGCGGCATCGTCTACCTCGTCGGCGCCGGACCCGGTGATCCGCGGCTGATCACGCTCCTTGGTCTCGACCATCTGCGCCGGGCGGACGTGGTGGTCTACGACCGGCTGGTCTCGCCGCAGCTCCTCGCCGAGGCACCGCGCCGGGCCGAGCGGATCTTCGTCGGCAAGGCGCCCGGCGATCACGCCTGCCGGCAGGAGGAGATCAACGCCCTGCTGATTCACTACGCTCGCGCCGGCCGCACCGTGGTGCGGCTCAAGGGAGGAGACCCCTTCGTCTTCGGGCGAGGCGCGGAGGAGGTCCTGGCTTGCACCGAGGCCGGCGTGCCGTGGGAAGTGGTGCCCGGAGTGAGCAGCGCCGTGGGCGTGCCGGCCCGCGCCGGCATTCCGGTGACGCATCGCGAGCTCTCCGGCGCCTTCGCCGTGGTGACCGGCCACTGCGCCGCGGAAGACCGCCAGGACTGGGCGACCCTGGCACGCCTCGACACCCTCGTCATCCTCATGGGCCTCTCCCGCCTGCCGGAGATCGCGGCGCAGCTCCTCTTCCATGGCCGGGCGGCGGACACGCCGGCGGCGGTCATCGCGCAGGGGACCTTGCCGGAGGAACGGATCGTCGTCGGCACCCTGGGAACCATCGCCGGCGATGTGGAGCGGGCCGGGCTGCGGGCGCCAGCTACGATCGTGGTGGGGGAGGTGGTGCGGCTGTTGTCAAAACCTTCCAGTTAGCGCTACTCTCTAGCCGCAGTAGGGCCTTCGGGGGGTAAAGCCAGATGACCCACAGAATTGGCGTGCAGGACCTCAAGAACAGGGCATCCAAGATTGTGCGAGAGGTGCATGAGCGTGAGGCAGAGTTCGTTGTCACTCTCCGTGGAGAACCTGTGGCTGTGCTCCGGCCGTTTCCGGAGGACGAACGGAAGCTCCGTCAGGCACAGAGGGAAGAGGTCTTGGAGGAGCTGGACAGCCTTGCCGAGCGGATCGCACGGTCTTGGCGCTCGCCCAAGGGCGCCGTGGAGCTGATCGAAGAGCAGCGGCGGTAGGATGCCCGTCGTCGACGCCAGCGTCTATGTCGCTCTCTTCAAGTCGGATGAGCCGGGCCATGAGGCCTCCCGAGCCTGGCTGGCGGAGGCGGGTGAGGCGGAAGAGCCGATAGCTTCTCCTGTGATTCTCCTGGCGGAAGTAGCTTCTGCTCTCGGTCGCGGCCTCGAGGACGAGGAACTCGCGCGACAGGCGGTGAGCCTCCTCCGCGTGAGGCGCCTCGTCGAGCTTTTTCCTGTAACAGAGACTCTGGCTGCCAGAGCTGCGGAGATCGCTTCCGAGCAGCGACTCCGGGGCTGCGACTCTATTTATGTCGCCCTGGCCAAGCAGCTCGAAATGGAGCTCGTCACTTTGGACGGGCAGCAACTCGAGCGAGGAGCCTTGGTGGTCGCTACGCGGACTCCGTAGTTGACCGGTGCCTTAGTCGATCTCCAGGAACCCCTCGCTCACCAAAACGCTCGCGCCGCCGATCCGCGTGGCCACGACCTTCCCGTCGCGCTTCTCCGTGAGTGCTTCCAGGAGGCTGGGCCGTCCCATCTCCACCCCCTGGGCGATGCGCCAACGGAAGTCGCCGTCGGCGGCCGCATTGTGGTGGGCGAGCAAGGCCGCCAGGGCGCAGTTGGCGCTGCCGGTCGCGGGGTCCTCGGGAACGCCGTCCAGGGGCGCGAACATGCGCGCCCGGATGTCGAATTCGTCGCCGCTATGGATGTAGAAAAGGATGTCGGGCGTCACACCCTCGGCCGCGATCTGGTGAAGCCCATCCATGTGGATTCGCGCCCGCTCCAGCGCGGCCCGATCCTTCAGCTCTACCAGGATGAACGGTAACCCCACGGAGGCCACCCGCGGCGGATGCGTGGTGGTCACGATGTCGCTTTCGGCGAGGGAGAGGGCGGAGGCCAGGCTCGTGACGGAGAGGATTTTGCCCAGCGAGAGGGGCTCCGGGGCTGACAGCTCGCACCGGATCGTGCCGTCCTGGCGTCTCTCGATCGCGATGGGTACGACGCCGGCCTTCTCTTCGAAGGTCACTGTGAGCGGCGCGTCCAACGGGCCCAGCTCGCCGGCGGCTGCCAGGACGAACGCCGTGCCGACGTTGGGGTGTCCCGCGAAGGGAATTTCAGTGACCGGCGTGAAGATGCGGACTTTCCGGGTATGCCCGGCGTCGGCAGGAAACACGAAGGTGGTCTCGGAGAAGTTGAATTCGCGGGCGATCTGCTGCATCTGCCCGGTCGAAAGTCCCTCGGCCTGCGGCAGGACGGCCAACGGATTGCCGCCGAAGCGGGTGCTGGTGAAGACGTCGCAGGTGAAGAAGTGGTAGCGCATGATGAGCGCATCATAGATCAGCGCGCACAGGGCTGCGCGGGATGCCTCTCCGGGAGAGGCATCCCCACAGCTCTCATCCTGCTGCCGGCTCAGGGCGGGAACGGTCCTTGGAACGCCGTTTCAGAGATCGCCGACTTCCACATCTCGGCGCCGGTCTGCAAGTTCACCGCGCGCAGGGCGGGCGGAGCCTCGACAAAGCGGCCCTTCTGGACGGTGCCGTGGGACGGCTCCCGATAATAGAGCGTCGTGCCGACGACGAGGAACGGCGCCGCGGAGACCATCGACGACACCGAGCCGAGGCGGGCACCGCTCTCGCGCTCGTACACGGTCCACCGGTAGCGCTCCAGGGTGAACTCGGCCGCGTTGATGGGCTCGATGACGAGCACGTGCCGTCCGTCGGCGGAGAGGAGTTGACGCCCTTCAGCCGCTACGGCGGGCGTCCGCAGCTCCTGCAGGGCGTCCCGCGTCTCGGCGGCGGAGCCTTCGGCAGGAGCCGATCGCGAGGCGTTCATCTTCAGGGCCGCCCCCAGGTCGATCTCCGTCTGGCCGCTGACGATCTTGGGCGCCAGCGCTTTGGCGGGCGCCCCGTCATTCTCGGCGGGAAGATAGCCCTGCAACGGCCCCGCTCCGGCCGTCTTCGTGGCCTGCCACTGCACGACGACCTTGGAAGCGCCCGCGCTGTCGGCGCGCACCCGGAAGGAGGTGCCGGGGCCATCGACCACGGTCGCGGCGACGCCGGCGGGGAGCGGGATGCGCACGGAATCGCGGGCGGTGCCGCTGCGCGCGTCGAGGACGACGAGCTTCAGGGCGTTGCCGCCGCGGCTGTCCGCCTGCGCGACGAGCCGGTCGCCGGCGAGGGCTAGAGGCTTGGCCGCGCTCTTGGCATGCCACCGCACCGCGCCGCTGGCGAGGTCCACGGCGTCGATGCCGCCGGAACGCATCAGGTATGCGAAGCCTTGTTGAGGAGCGATCACCACTCCCTCCTGCAAGGCGATGCCGTGATCGGGAACCGCCGCCTGCAAGGGCGCAGCGCTTATGAGGAGAAGGATGGCGAGAAGGGACGGAAGGAAGAATGAAGGGATACACCACCCCGAGCTTGGCCGGAATGGCCGCCGCTTGGATTGGTTCATGTGGACTCCTTGCTTCCAGACTTGGCCAGCATGCCGCTGCGTTGTCGCCGTCGCTACGGTCATGATACCCTAGACGACGATCGGGTTTCAAGGAAGATGCGTCCTCTGGGGGGCCGAGATCCCTTGGAGCCTGGAGAAGCTCCTGTACCCATCCCGGGTGGTGTGCACCCGAGGGGCTGATCGGGAGCTTCGGAACGCCAGCGTCGCGCCGCGTTCGACAGTCGCCGTTGCCTTTCGACGGA
>DATBGJ010000136.1:0-2073 GCA_036558045.1 Thermoanaerobaculia bacterium | reverse complement strand
CTCGCTCCTCCACCGCGGTCGCTCCTCTCGCTTCGTCCAGCAGCGCCGCGGCGGAGAGTGGGCCGCCGACGGCGCCGCGAGTCCAGGCGTCGGGAGTGAGCGCCCCCTGGCGGGTGATGCGCTCCACCTCGGCGCCGAAATTCCCCTGCCGCAGCTTGCGGGCGATCTGGAAGGCGAGGAGATGTCCGATCGCGTAGTCCGGCAGGTAGAGGCCATAGACGATCATGTGTGAATAGATCGCCAGGATGTCCGAGTCGCGCACGCCGAAGACCGGCGCGAACCAGCGGTTCCACACCTGCCGCGCGATGGCGAGCACCGCCTCGCGCAGCTCGGCCGGCGTGGCGTCCGGGTGCTGGTACATCCAGTTCCAGACCCCCATGTCCACCAGCGAGACGCCGGCGATCTCGTAGGTGTTCCACAGCACGGCGAGCGTCTCCTGGCGCCAGGCGGCGTCACCGTCC
Organism: Thermoanaerobaculia bacterium; assembly: GCA_036558045.1. Classification (GTDB taxonomy): domain Bacteria; phylum Acidobacteriota; class Thermoanaerobaculia; order Multivoradales; family UBA5704; genus DATARR01. Next base: position 1,612 of record DATBGJ010000136.1, on the reverse strand, counting down.
GCGGCGCGGAGCCCCAGCATCTCCAGGTCGCGGTGCTGGAAGATGAAGGCGAAGGCCTCCGTGGAGGCGGTGTTGGGCACGCCCGCGAGCGACCAATGATCGATGCCGTTGAGCGAGAAGACCTGCTCGACGTTGTGGCCGAGCTCGTGCATCGCCACGTTGTAGCCCTTGTAGTCCATGCCTCCGGCCGGCACCCGCGTCCGCAGGTGCGCCTTGTCCTCCCGCCGCTGGGCCGACATCGCGTGACCGGCGCCCCGCGCCGGGTCCACCACGATGCGCTCGGCGAGCCATCCGGCGCGGGCCGGGGAGAAGCCCAGCCGCACGAGCAGATCCGGCAGTCCCGCGGCGAAGGCGGCGAGATCGGGATAGCGCGTGCGCACCGCCTCGTCCAGCTCCGCCTCCGGATGCTCGGCCCGCGACTTGAAGCCGGAGTACCAGATGTCGAACGGCTCGAGCGGCCGGCCGAGGCGGCTCTCGATGAGCCGCGCCAGGGCCTCGACCTCCGGCGACTCCAGCACCGAGACCAGCAGGGCTTCGACTTCCTGCTCCGGAATCTGGCGGTCCCGCTCGAAGCGGCGCACGACATAGCTCGGCGCCTCCGGGCTGTAGGGATCGACCTGGCGCACGGCATGGAAGACGTCGAGGAGGGCGGCGTAGCGGGCGTCGGGCTCGCGCGCGGCGAGATCCCTGTCGCCGGTCTCCGCGCCCTCCGCCGGCCGCACGGCATTGGTCTCGGGGTCCCACAGGACGTCCGGATTGTCGAGCACCGCGGCGGGGATCTCCTGGCGCACGATGCGCTCCATGACCCGCTGGATCAGCCGCTGGCGGGCGAGGCCCGCTGGATCCGCATCGACGTAATACGAGGCGAGCTGGTCGCGCAGGCCCCAGTGGCTGATCAGCCGCAGGCCTTCGGGGAAAGGGCGTTCGCCGGCCGGCGTGACGAGCCGGTCCAGGCGGATGTTGTAGCCGGTGACGTACTGCTCGGTCGCCGTGGAGACGCGGGTGATCTCCTGGTGCACCGCGGCCGGGAAACGCAGAGCGAAGCGGTCCATGAAACGGGACCGCGCCCAGGTCTCGCGGCCCCAACCAGGCCCTTCCGCCAGCCGCTCCGCCAGCGTGTGGACGGGAAAGTTGAGGAGGGCGAGGAAGGCCGTCCGGCTGCGGAAGAGATCCTCGTTGACGTGCGACGCGAGATCCAGCTCGGCGAGGAGCCGGTCCGCCGCGAGGAGCGGTCCGGTGTCGAGATCGATCGGAGCGGTCAGCTCCCGCCGCACCTCGTGCAGGTGGCCCTCGATCTGCTCCAGGACCCCTTCCAGCCGGCGGAAGGTGGCGGCGAGGGCCTCGGGATCCGCCAGGAAGTGGGTGTCGCAGAAGTTGGCGAACGCCTCGGCGTCGCCGTCCTCGGTCCACCAGCGCTGCGCCACCTGCTCGACGCCGCGCCGGATGCGCTCCGCGTGCTCGGGGCCGTGGTGGTTGAGGAGGCGGTGGACGGTGCTTGAGACGACCTCGGGGGTGATGAGATGAGATTCCATGACGGAGGAATTTTACTCCGCGCCCGTTCAGCCCGGCGCTCCCGCACCGGGCTACGGAAACGTCGCCCAGAGGGCGAGAC
>DATBGJ010000135.1:0-17486 GCA_036558045.1 Thermoanaerobaculia bacterium | reverse complement strand
CGCGCGCCGCGGTCCTCTCCCTGCCCACCGATTTCGCGGTGACCAAGGTGACGGATGCCGCCGGCGCGCCGCTCTTCTTCCAGCGCACCCGTAGCGAGATCACGGTGATCCTTCCCCAGGCGCCGCCCGCGGACGGCACGGTCTCCGTGGTCGTCGAGTACACGGGCCGGCCGATCGACAAGGACTGGAACCTCTACACCCTCGCGGACACCATGGGCTGGTACCCGCACGCGGGCGACGTCGATCGCGCCGCCTACGACGTCACCTTCCACTGGCCGAAGGGCTTCGAGCTGGTGGCGAGCGGTCACCGCGCCGACGGCGGCGAGGGCGCCGGCGGCAGCCGCTGGGAACGGCGGGTGCTCGACCGGTCCACCCTCGGCTTCTCCTTCGAGGTCGGCCATTTCAAGGTCGAGACGGCCCGCGCCGGCCACGTCGAGGTGAGGTTCGCCTTCGGCTCGGGCAGCGCGCGGGTGGGGCGCGGCGTGAAGGACGACGTGATCAAGGCCGTCACCGACTCCCTCTCCTACTACGAGGAGCAGTTCGGTCCCTATCCGCTCGACGAGCTGACGGTGACGACCGCCAACCGCGGCTTCTCCCAGGGCATGCTCGGCTTCGTCACCCTCTCGGACTTCGTGATGAACGATCTGGGCATCTGGAACCGCTTCTTCGGCCTGCCGGACCGGCGGCTGGTGGTGGCGCACGAGATCGCCCATCAATGGTGGGGCAATCAAGTGGGCTGGACGAGCTACCGCGACCAGTGGATCAGCGAAGCCATGGCGAGCTACTCGGCGCTGCTGTTCGCGCACGACAAGCTGAAGGACCAGCTCTCCGGAGTGGATCTCACCGACGGCTGGCAGGACGCCCTCACCGCCGCGCTGCCGGACGGCCGCCCTCTGGAATCGATCGGCCCGGTGGTGCTCGGCGGCCGCCTGTTCTCCAGCCGCTCGGACGCGGCGTACGAGGCCATCGTCTACCGCAAGGGCGCCGTCGTCCTCGACATGCTGGCGCGTACGCTCGGCGAGGAGAACTTCCCCAGGATCCTCAAGCAGATCGTCAAGGTGGCCGGCAGCGGCACCATCTCGACCGAGGACTTCCTGTCGCTGATCGAGCGCATCTCGACGACCGACCTCAAGCCCTTCGCCGACGAGTTCGTCTACGGCACCGGCCTGCCGGAGGTCCTCTACAGCTACCGTTTCGAGAAGGGCGACAAGGGCTGGTTGATCAAGGGCGAGGCGCGGCAGCAGACGCCGAACCGTTACCGTTACAAGGCCGTGCGGCTGGCGCAGGGAACCTACGACGTCGCCCGCGAGACGGTGCAGCAGCTCGACGTCCAACAGTCGGCGCTGGTGGTGCCGGTGGAGATCGCGACCTACGATCCCAAGCAGCCGAAGGGCAAGGGGAAGGATGGCGCCAACTCGACGGTGCGCGGCAATATCCTGGTGAAGGGAGAATCCACCGAGTTCGCCATCGACGTCGAGCACGAGCCCAAGGCGTTCTGGCTGGATCGCAAGGCCAGGGTCTTCGGCCGTTTCTTCGACGAGCAGCGGCACCCCAAGCGGCTGCTCACCTTCCAGGGGGTGAAGGCCGCGGCCGCCGGCCATGCGGACGAGGCGGAGGAGCTCTACCGCAAGGCCCTGGAGACCGAGGAGCCGCCGCCGGAGACGGGCGAGACGGTTTATTACCAGGACCTGCAGTTGGCGCGGCGGATCATGAACGCGCGCATCGAGCTCGCGCGCGCACGCCTCCTGTTGGACCAGGGGAAGGAGCAGGAAGCGGAGGCGGCGCTCGACCGCTCCCAGCGCTTCTACAAGGACGACGAGGAGTTCCAGCTCCTGCGCTCGCGGCTCGACGTCCGCCGCGGCGACTACAAGAAGGCTTTCCAGCGGCTCCTGAAAGGACTCGGAAGTCTCAGCGGCGAGGGCTATGCCTTGCTGGCCATCGCGGCCCACGAGACGGACCACTCCGTGGCCTTCGAGGATGCCGCGAAGAAGGCGCGCGAGAACGGCGCGGATCTGACGGTGCTGGCGGGGGTGTAGGGGACCCTATGACCCCGCCGCCTTCGCGATCCCCCCATACCCCAAAGACCGCGCCTCCCGCGCCAGCGCCGCGAGGCGGGCCGGCTCGCGCTCGGCGAGGGCGAGATCGGCGCGCAGGCGCACCTCCAGCAGGCCCGAGCGGGCGGCCTGCGCGGCGACGTCCCGCAGCGCCGCGTCCGGATCCTTCACCCGGCGCAGGCGCGCGGCGGCGAGCTGGACGGTGAGGCGGGCGCGGAGGTCCTGATCGTTCTGGATCAGCGCCAGGGCGCGATCGATCGCCTGCCGGGCGCCCGGCGCATCGCCGGCCGCTTCGGCGGCGAGGGCGGAGACGGCCAGGGCGAGCGCCTCGTTGCTGGTGGCGCCCTGGCGGCCGAGCTCCTCGGCGGCGGCGCGGGCGAGCTCGCCGGCGTGCGCCGCGTCGCCGGCGTCGAGCAGCGCCGCGGCGAGGGCCAGCCGGCTCTCGGCGAGCGTTCCCTTCTCGCCGAGCTGGCCGCGCAGGGCGATGGCCTCCTCGTACCGCTTGCGGGCCTCCTCCGTCTTGCCCTCGCGGGCGAGCACCTCCGCCAATCCATGGAGCGCGCTGGCCGAGGCGCTCTTGTTGTCCGTCCGCCGGCAGATCTCCAGCGAGGAGGTGAAGCTTCGCCGCGCCGCCGCCAGCTCGCCCTGGTCCAGCAGGACGCTGCCGAGGTTGTTGAGCGACGCCACCTCGCCGATCTTCTGGCCGATCTGGCGGCGGATGGCGAGCGCCTCTTCGTGCCGCCGGCGCGCCGCCGCTAGATCGCCCTTGCGGCGCAGCGCCACGCCGAGGTTGTCCAGCGCGTAGGCCTCGCCGGCGCGGTCCTGCTGCTCGCGGCGGATCTTCAGCGAGTCCTCGAGCAGCTTGGCGGCTGCGTCCAGCTCGCCGCGCCGCAGCAGCACGCCGGCGAGATTGTTGAGCGCGTAGGCCTCGCCTCCCCGGCTGCCGACCTCGCGGGTGATGGCGAGCACGTCCTCGTAGAGCCGGCGGGCCTGGTCGAGATCCCCCTGGTTCTTGAGCACCACCGCGATGTTGTTGAGGGCGCCCGCCTCGGCGCCGCGGTTGCCGATCTCGCGATAGGTGCCCAGCGCCTGCTCGTAGAGGCGGCGCGCGCCCGGCAGATCGCCGCGGTCGTAGAGGACGTTGGCGGCGTGGGTGAGCGCCTCGGCCACGCCGGAGCGGTTGCCGGCCGCGGCGTGGAGGCGGCGCCCCTCTTCGCACGCGGCGAGCGCCGGCTGCGGCTGTCCGAGGTTGCGCAGAGCACGGCATTCCAGCAGCCTGGCCTGGGCCCGCATCAGCGGCGCTCCCTGCGCCGCGCCCTTGGCCGCGGCTTTCGCCGCCGCCGCGCGCTGGCGCTGGAAGTCGGCGCGCGCGCCGGCCGCCGTGGCCTCGGCGAGATCGATGCGCGGATCGTCGCGCAGCGGCGCCGGCAACGTGCGCAAGGCCTCGGCGGTTACCAGGGCGTCCGCCACGCGGCCGGCCGCGGTCTGCGCGGCGGCGAGCCGCAGGCCGTGATCGAGGCTGTCCGGGAACATCGACCACAGCGTCCAGTAAGTCTGCACGGCGCGGTCCCAGTCCTGGGTGGCCTCGCGGTAGCGGCCCTCGATGAGCAGCCGCTCCTCGCGCGGCAGGTTGGCCGCGAGGTCGAAGGCCGTCTTCGCCTCCTGCCGCGCCTTGCCGTCGTAGCCGAGCGCGGACCAGGCGGCGCCCAGGGCGGAGTGGCAGAGGGCGTTGCCCGGCTCGGCGGCCACGGCGCGCGCCAACCGGTCGCTGGCGCCGATGGGATCGAAGAGGCGCAGCCGCTCGAGACCCTCGGCGTAGAGGCGCGCCGCCTCCGGGCTCGACGGCAGCGCGGCCCTCACCTCGCCGGGATCGCCCTCCGCCAGCTCCTCGACGCCCAGCTCGCGGCGCAGCCGCTTGCCGACGCGCGACACCAGATCGAACAGTTGCCGCTCGCTGCCGGTCTCCGCCACGGTGGCCGTGGTCTCGCCCGCCGCGGTGTCCTGCAGGCGCAGGTCGAGCCGGATCTGCCGGCCCGCGCCGCCGTCGAGGGCGACGTAGGAGCCGAGCACCACGGCGTCCGTGCCGAGCAGCGTGCGCAGCCGGCCGAGCGTGTCGCGGGCCAGGGCGTCCGGCGCGCCGAGGCCGAGCTCCACGCGCACCCGCGCCACGGTCTCGCCAGCCACCACGCGCACGCCGCCGCCGGCGGCGAGCTCGGTCGACAGCATCTCGGCCAGCGCCGAGGAGAGCCAGTCCGTTCCCCGATTGCCGGAGAGGTTCTTGAAGCCGAGCACCGCCACGGACTTGCGGGACGTGACCTTCGCCATGTTCGGCAGCGCGAGGCGGCGGCCCGGTGCCAGGGCCTGCTCGACGCGCCACTGGCTGTAGCGGTAATAGCCCACCGCGAGCGCGAGGAGGATGAGCGCCGCGAGGCCGGCGAGCTGCAGCCGGCGGCGTTTCACTTCCTCCGGGCGCCGCACCGGTGCGACCGGCGGAGCCGGCTCGGCGGGCGCGGGCGGAGAGACGGGAGCCGGACGCGGCAGCCTCTCCGTGTACGAGGAGTCGGCGATCGCCTGGATCGCCTCGGGAGCGCTGGCGAAGCGGTCGGCCGGCGCGCGCTCCAGGCAGCGCAGGATGGCGGCTTCCCAACTCGCATCGAGGCCGGGGACGTGGACGCGCGGCGGCACGGGAGCTTCCCGCAGCCGCTTGACCGCGGTGGAGAGGGCATTGTCCGCCACGAAGGGGACCGTGCCGGTGAGCATCTCGTAGAGCACGATGCCGAAGGCGTAGATGTCCGTCGCCGCGGTGATCTCGCTGCCCTCCACCTGCTCGGGCGCGAGATAGGCGGGCGTGCCGACCACCGCCGCGGCGGCGGTCAGCGTCAGGCCGCCCGCGGCGCCGCTCTCGCCGGCCTCCAGCCGGGCGAGGCCGAAGTCGGTCACCACGGCGCGCACGCCGCTCCGGCTCTCCACCAGCATCACGTTGCCCGGCTTGAGGTCGCGATGGACGATGCCCGCCTGGTGCGCGGCGTCGAGCGCCTGGGCGATCTGGCGCGCGATGGGCAGCGCCTCCTCGGCGGACATGGGTCCGCTCCGCTTGAGCCGCTGCGCCAGCGTCTCGCCCTCCAGCAGCTCCATGGTGAGGAAGATGAAGCCCTCGGGCGCCCCGGCGTCGCGGTGGTAGGAGACGTCGAAGATGCGGCAGACGTTGGGGTGCGTCACCTTGCGCGCGAGCTGGATCTCGCGCCGGAAGCGTTCGATGGCCACCGCGTCGCGCGCCACCTCCGGGCGCACGGTCTTCATCGCCACGCGCTCGCGCAGCTCCTGGTCCTCCACCTCGTACACCTCCCCCATGCCGCCGCGGGCGACGAAGCGCACCACGCGGTAACGGCCGGCGATCATGGCGTCCGGAGCGAAGGACGGCTCGTCGAGCGCGCGCGGGCGGACCGGGCCGAGGGAAGGCGTCTTCGTCCCGCCCGTCAGCGAGGAGGATTGCGACACCGGGAAGCCGACGTAGGTCGGCGGCGCGTCGCCGAGCGAGCCGGCCGTGGAGACCTGCGCCGGCTCCACGCCGGGCCGGCGCACGGCGAAGGTGCTCTGGCAGGAAGAGCACTGGATGCGCATCCGCGCCGGCATCTCCGCCGCCACGGCGAAGCGCAGCCGCTGCCCGCAGCCGGGGCAGTTGACGTTGAAGAACGACGGCGAGACCGAGGAGGGCTGGGTCATGCTGGCGCCTGGGTTTGGGCGATCTTACCCTGATACATACGGATCTCGGCGGTTGGGGCGACTTGCCCTGCTTCGAAGCGCAGATCCCCTCAACCGCCAACGCCCCACTGAACCACCTTTGACGACTCCCCATCCATCTGAGAGGATCACCCGCACCGAGGGAGCTTCCCCTGAAGGAGATCCATTCATGAAGAGGACGCGGCTGTTCCTGGGGACCGCCCTGTGGCTCGCCGGCTGGATGATCGCCGGGGTCGCCGGAGCCGCCGGGGCGGCGGAGACGAAGGCCAGGGAGGAGAAGAAGGAGGAGGAATCGATCCAGCCGGCGCCGCCGCGCGCCGAGGGCGAGGGTCCGTTCAAGCGGCTGATCCTGCGCGGCGCCACGCTGATCGACGGCACCGGCGCGCCGCCCATCGGCCCCGTGGACATCGTCATCGAGAAGAACCGCATCGCCAAGATCGTCTCCCTCGGCGGTCCGGGCATCGAGCCCGACGCCGACAAGCGGCTCAAGGCGGAGGCAGGGGACCGCGAGATCGACGTCGCCGGCATGTACGTGACGCCGGGGTTCGTCGACATGCACGGCCACATCGGCGGCAAGGAGCAGGGCACGCCGGCCGAGTACGTCTTCAAGCTGTGGATGGGCCACGGCATCACCACCATCCGCGATCCGGGCAGCGGCAACGGCATCGACTGGGTGCTGGACGAGAAGGCGAAGAGCGCCAGGAACGAGATCACCGCGCCGCGCATCGAGGCCTATGTCACCTTCGGCCAGGGCCGCGAGACCCCGTTCACCAAGCCCGAAGAGGCGCGCAAGTGGGTGGACGAGATGGCTGCCAAGGGCGCCGACGGCGTCAAGTTCTTCGGCTACCGGCCGGACATCATGCAGGCCGCCATCGACGAGATCAAGAAGAAGGGGCTGCGCTCCGCCTGCCATCACGCGCAGATGGACGTGGCGCGCGTCAACGTCCTGACCTCGGCGCGCTGGGGCCTCACCACCATGGAGCATTGGTACGGGCTGCCGGAGGCGCTCTTCGACGAGCGCACCATCCAGGACTACCCGCTCAACTACAACTACGCCGACGAGTCGCACCGCTTCGGCCAGGCCGGCCGCCTGTGGCAGCAGGCCGCGCCGCCGTACTCGAAGAAGTGGAACGAGGTGATGGACGAGCTGATCAAGCTCGACTTCACCATCGACCCCACGTTCACCATCTACGAAGCGAGCCGCGATCTCATGCGCGCCCGCCGCGCCGAGTGGCACGAGGAGTACACGCTGCCCTCGCTGTGGGACTTCTACGCGCCCAACCGCAAGTCGCACGGCTCCTACTGGTTCTACTGGACGACCGAGAACGAGGTGGACTGGAAGAACAACTACCGCCTGTGGATGACCTTCGTCAACGAATACAAGAACCGCGGCGGCCGCGTGACCACCGGCTCGGACAGCGGCTACATCTACAAGCTCTACGGCTTCGATTACATCCGCGAGCTCGAGCTGCTGCGCGAGGCCGGCTTCCATCCGCTGGAGGTGATCCGCGCCGCCACCATGAAAGGCGCCGAGGCGCTGGGGCGGGACCACGAGATCGGCACCGTGGAGCCCGGCAAGCTGGCGGACCTCGTGGTCGTCGAGCAGAACCCGCTCGAGAACCTCGCCGTGCTCTACGGCACCGGCGTGATCAAAGTCACCGACAAGAACGAAGTCGTGCGCGTCGGCGGCGTCAAATACACGATCAAGGACGGCATCGTCTACGACGCCAAACAGCTCCTCGCCGACGTGCGGCGGATCGTGAAAGAGGCGAAGGAGAAGGCGAACCGGCCGGTGCTGTACCAGCCGGGGATGGAGCCGAAGAAGGCGCCGTAGGCGGAGGGTGAACGCCGGCCGGTGATCCCGCACCGGCCGGCGTTCGAGAGGTCGGCGTTACTCCATGGGCGCGTCCAGGCAGAACCCGGCGCTGTCGGGGTTGGAGTGGCCCACCGACTGGCTGTCGACGATCGCGCGGTCCACCGCGACCACGCGGACCACGTAGCCGCAGGGCTTCATGCCCGTGGTATCCAGGCTCCAGGCATCGCCCGGCGCGGGTGCCGTGTTGACGAGCCCCGAGCTCGGGCTCGGAACTCCCACACCGGCTGGATTGATCGCCGGCTCGACGCCGAGGCCGTAGCTCCCGAGGTAGGTGTCGCGCGCCACGAAATTTCCGGTGAGCAGCGTGCCGACCGGGAATTTGCCGCAGTCGCCCGTACCGGCCGTGATCTCGATCGACGCCTCGGGCCCGGTGTTGTCGAGCTGGATCAGGTGCACGTCGGTGCCGATGAGATTGTTGGCCGCGTCGAAGGTGGAGAGCCTCACCAGCCACTTCAGGTCTCCCGTGCTGTCCCACTGCGCGAGCAGGCCGTTGATGTTGGAGGTGAAGGGGAGATAGGTGAAGCGGCCCGTGACGAGGTTGGCCGTATGCAGGTTGAGGTTGCCGAACTGGTCGGTCACCCAGAGGTCGGTCACCACCGCCATGGGGGCCCCGCCTCCCGACGGCATCACTTCCACTTTATAGCTGTGCCCGAGCGGCAGCGGCGCACCCTGCACGGTGACGCGGCCGCCGAAGGGACACGGCCTGCCGAGCGAGTCCGGCGGGATGTTGTTGGTGGCGAACCTCGCGTCGAACGTCGTGAGGCCGCTGACATTGTGGATCTTCGAGACCGGAATGCCGCCCAGGATGGCGATCCTGCCGGGCGGCTCGGCGGCCCCGGGCGCGATGTTGATCAGCGTCTCCTCCCGGTTGCCCCAGGTGGGCACCTTGTCGGGATCGGAGCAAGGAATCGGATTGGTCCACGACAGGATGGCGCGGATGCGCACGACCCTGGGCTCTCGGCAGTCCCGGCGGTAGGGATTCAGGTCGACGGGCAGGCGCACCGCGTAGTACACGCCCTCGCGCGGGATCTCGGTCAGATCGTAGACGCGGACCTCGGCCGTGCCGAGACAGGTCTCGAAGCTCCCGTTGTCGTCGAAGTCCGCCCAGAAGGTCACGTACTCGCTGCTGCCGGAGGTGCACGGCCCGCCCGAATACCCCGAGGTCTTCTTGACCTGAATCACGCCGACCAGGGTGTCCGGCGTGTTGGGATCGAGCCCGATGCACTTGAGCTCCTCGTAGCTCGTGTCGCCGTCGGTCTCGGGGAAGAGCGGGACGAAGATCCCGGGTTCGAGCTGGATCCCCGTCAGCAGGGAGCTCGTGAGCTTCTCCGCGCTCAGCGCCGTATTTCCGGCGACGAAGGCGGTGAGCTCCTTGAAGGCGAAACGGTGCACCGGCACGTCCTTGCCCTTGTAGAGCTCCGCGAGCTCGGCGGCGCCGAGGATCTTCGTCTTCGTCGGGATGGGCGCCTCGAGATCGACGACCTCCTTGAGCAACGCGGACAGCTTGACGTCTTGCAGCGCCTTGCCGAGGGGAGGCAGCCGCAGCGGCTCCACCAGGATGGTGGCCCCGCGCACCTCGCCCCACACCGGCGGCCAGTCGGGCTGATCCGGCGGTGGCGGATCGTTCCAGGAGAGGATGGCGCGCACCTGGATGAGGGGGTTGAGCCAGCAGATCTTCCTCTCGGGATGGACCGCCAGCGAGACCGCGTACTCCAGCCGCTTCGCCCCCTCCGTGCCCTGCGGAATGTTGTAGGCCTGGAAGCTCGTGATCCCCTGGTCCTCCCAGGTCGCGCCGCTGTCGAAAGACAGATAGAAGCGCACGTACTCGGGAGTGCCGGGGCCGCACTGGTCCGTGCCGTAGCCCGAAGGCTGGTTGATGTAGACCACCGCCTCCAGGCGCTCCTGCTGCGGGTGGTAGCCCACGCACCCCAGCGCCTCATAAAAGGTATTGCCCGAGATGGGCAGCACCGCCTGCAAGGGGCTGTCCTTGAGGTTGCCGAAGTAATTCGGATTGCTGAGGAGCAGCGATCTGAAAGTATCCCGCTCTCTGGGATAGGGCTCGTGTATTGCTGCGCGTGATTTTGAAACTGTTTTCTTTGACTCGTCACTCATACGGATCGCTCCTTTGGTCACGCGAAATCGTTTTGCGATCTCGGCGCTCCGCGAGCCGCGGTTTGTCGGCCGGGACCTCTGCAGAGGAGCTTCGCCGCCAGTGACGCTTTTCTGACAGCAGCGGGAAATTCGACAGCAGAGGAACGAGAGCGCCGGCCGGCGTCGGCCGGCGCTCGAGATGAAAACGAAGACGGCTACGTCATCGACTTGCGGGTGGCCCGCAGCTCAGACAGGGAGGAATCTCTGGCTGCGGGTGGAGCCATGGCTGGCAGGAGTCGGGCACGAACTTGCTGGCAGGGTCCTCCGGAGAATCAGCCGACTCCGGATCCGCGCACGCGGCCGTGAGTGGGCAACGTACGCGTGCGATGACGGCGGAGTTGAGGGGAGACCCGCAGGCCGCCTCGAGCGCCTTGCAGAGCGAGACCCTGTGGACCTTGGGGCGGGGCGTCGGGGGAGAGTCGTTGGCGCCGAACCAGAAATCCGCATCCTTGAGCAGCTCTTTCCCGCTCCCGTCGAGGATCTCCATCACCTGCTGGGAGGTGAGATGGGGAAAGGAGGACCACACGACGGCGGCGATCGACGAGACGACGGACGTGGCCACGGAGCTGCCGGTGAGCATCGCCGTGTGCCGCGCGGGGTCGAGGCTCGCCACCACCCCGCCCTCGCCGACGGCGACCCGTCGCGGCGTGCCGCCGTCGCGGGCGTTCACCACCGGGGAGCTCCCGCCTCCCACGCCGGCCACGGCGTAGACGAGCGGCGCCTTCCGAGCTGCGTCACAGTCCTCCTCCGGTGGACCTCCAATCTCCCAGGCAGCCGGCAGGAGAGGTCCGAAGTTGTTGCAGGGCTCACCCTTCTGATTGCCCGCCGCCGCCAGCACCAGGGCGTCGAAGCCGGCCGCGTATTGGAGGGCACGAAAGATCGCCTGCGTTCCCGCCCGCATCTCGCAGATCTGACCTTCGTCGAGGCCGCCGAACAGCTCGCCGTCCCATGCCAGCGACAGGTTGAGCACCAGATGCTCTTCCAGGCTCCCCGGCCTGCGAGCGCTCTGCCAGGCCGTCACCTCGTCCGTGATGGCCGCGGCGAGATCGCCCTGCATGCCGATATAGCCTCCCAGGCCGGGCTTGCCTTTCGTGAGCTTCCGGCTCTTCGCGTCGAACTTTTGGAACGGCAACGCCAGCCGGGTCGTGATGCGGGCGGCGCATTTCTCTCCCTGGCACACCAGGTTCCGGCCGACGTTGGCGAGCGTGAAGCCGTGCAGGGAGAGCCGGGGCTGATCCGGCTTGGGCATCTCGCCGCGGGTCTCCTCGGTGTCCAGGAAGGACAGCCGCACGCCATTGGCGTTGTTGATCTTGAAGGTCTCTTGGCCGGCCTGCGCCAGAAAGCGCCGGGAGAGAGTCCCCAACCTCCCTTCATCCAGATCTTCGCCGGCGGAAGTCGAAAGGGCCGCGCAGTCCGGATCGAGCCGCGTCAGCTCCGGGCTCTTCGGCGGGACCTTGGGATGTCCCCACTTGTGTGCAAACTCGTAGACGCAAAAGCGGTTGAGCTCCCGGATGACTTCGAGAGACGGGACTTTCTCATGCTTGATCGCATCGCAGTAATTCTTCTCCTGCGGACAGAAATCCTCCGATATCTGATGGGCGGGCGCCACCTGGGCAAAGAGGGGACGCACGGTCCAACCCTTGATCTCGGGGCACTGAGCCCCGGGCTGGCTGATGCCGATCCAGCGCCAGTCGGCGCACGCCTTGGCGGCGTCGAGGCGCGGCGGCGGCGGTCGGAGCGTTGCACAGGCGCTCGTGGCGATCGCCAGGCAGGCGACGATCCAGAAAAGATATTTCCTGCTCATGAGTTTATCTCCTTAGAGTGACGCTCGGCGTCGCAGAGATCCTTCGCCGCTGCGGCGTCGTTTCTGACAGCAAGGAGCGTTGCCGGGCCCCGGCCGGACGTTGTCAGCGTTCGAACAGGCGGAATCCCGACCAGTCCGCTCCCGGGCTCCGCTGCCGCCAGGAGAGCTGTGCGCGCTGCAGCGCCGCGGCAGGGTCCGGCTCGCGGTCCCACTGCCGGTAGAAATCGGCGAAGAACGCCGGCACCGTGAGGTCGGCGGCGCGCCGCGTGGAGGCGATGACAGTCTGCGAGCCGGCGAGAAGAAAGGCGTGAGCCAGGCCGAGGCCCTCGACGGCGGTCTCGGCGGAGGAGCGGCCGGTATCGCACCCGGAAAGGACGACCCAGGCAGGCCTGCGTTCGAGCGACATGAGGTCGCCCAGGGTCAGCCGGGTCTTTTCCGCCAGCAGCAGGCTGCTTTCCCAGCCGCCGAATCCGGAGAAGGTGCCATGGCCGGCGTAGTGCAGGAGATCGGCGGCCGCCAACCGGCCCCGAACGGCTGGCGCCGAAGCCTTTGCGTTCCGTAGCTCCTCGATGATCCAGGGCCGGGAGGCGGATCTCAGGATCTGGCGGACCGTTCGCGCTTCGGCGAGCGCGCCGGGCAGGTCGCCTCGCGGATCCGCCACCAGGAGGGCACGCCGCCCCGGAAGCGGAGGCGCCGCCGGTCCGGCAAAGGCGGGAAGATCCAGCCCGTAGACGACGGGACACTTCGCCAGGAGGACGCTGTTGCCGAACGGCAACGCATGGAAGTCGACGAGCTCCAGAGGGCCGCTGGCCAGGATCTTGATCCGGCGAGCCTGCTGGATCGCGGCGCGAAACGGGAGCAACAGCCGGCGAGCCAGCTCCTCGGGCTGGCGCCGGTCCGGCGGCAGCTCGAAGCGGTGCACGGTGACGGTTTCCCCGTCCGCGGCAAAACCGACCCAGCCGCGGCCTAGAGGGTGATAGGCGAGGATCAGCTCTCCGGGGGGCAGCGGCGGCGCTTCTTCCCCTGGCCGCTTCCCGGCGTCTCCGAGCAGGAGCAGGGCCTGGTCCAGAAGCTGGTTCGCTTTCTTCGCCTCCGCCTTGCGCGCCGCCTGATCCTGGAAGCGCTGGTCGGCAGGCAACCTCCATTCTTCCTTGGCTCGCTCTTCCAGGGCCGTTCGCCTTTGCTGGTATTCCACCAGGAGACGCGTCCAGCGATCCCGCTTGTCCGCTCCCAGGCTCGACAGGCGATCGCCCTGCTCCAGTTGGCGGAGAATCCGCGACCGTGCATGGCGCGCCACGCCCAGAGCCTGCGCGCTGTCGCCGCGGTCGAGGAGAAGCTCGATGTGCAAGCTGACGATGGCCTGGCGCGTGGCCATGAAGGCTTCCCGTCCTTCGTCGATGGGAATCCGCAGACTCTGCTCGTCGAGCAGCGCTTCGGCCTTGCCGAGCGTCTCCAACGCCGCCGCCGCATCCCCCAGGAGCCGATGAGATTGCGCTCGGCCAAAAGCCGCCCGCAGTCTGCCGTCCGGGGAGCCCTCCGCCGCGGCGAGCTTCTCGAGCTGGTCGAATCGAGAAAGCGCCGCCTCGGGCCGTCCCTCGCGCAGGGCCATTCGCGCTTCCAGGTCGAGCCGCCACAGCTCGTGGGGGACAGACATATGAGGCGCGAGCGCGTGCGCCTGAGCCAGGATCTTCTGCGCCTTCGCCAAACGGCCTTCCTGGAGATGGGCCAGCGCCAGATTCAGCAGCATGTCGACTCGGGCCTCGGCAGCTCCGCGCTTGCAGGTCGCGTGGGTGGTCAGCGCTTTCTCGAGCACAGGCGTGGGATCTCTGGAGTCTTCGCCGGCCTCGCGCGCCAGCAGCTCGGACCAGGCCTGATTGCTGAGGAGCTCGGCATATTCGCAGGCATCCGCGGACTGCGGCGTCAGGAGCAGGCGGTCGTAAAGACCGGCGGACTCACGGGAGTGGCCCACCTCGCGCAGGAGGATGGCGAGCCACTCTTCGGCTCCCCGTTGGTAACGCTTCATGTTCACTCGCTCGGCGATCTCGACGGCCTTCTGGATTTCGGCCAGCGCTGAGCGGTAATCGCCATCCCCTTTCGCGAGCAGGCTGCGGCTGTAGGCCACGAGGCAGCGGGATTCCGCGGGCGCGTCGTCGGCAGGGAGGCGAAGGCCGTCCAGCGTCTTCCGGGCCGAGGCAAGGTGGCGAGCCAGGATGTCGCTATGGACCTCATTCGCCTTCTCGACGACCTCGCGAAGCACGTCGCGGGCCTGTTGGTCCTCCGGCTCTGCGACGGAGAGGAACCACGACGCCCGCCCATTCAAGGCCTCGACGGACACGGCCAATCGCGCCGCTGCGGCGGGAATCGCAACCGTGAACTGCCGCCCTTCCCGGACAGTTTTCCCGCTCGCGTCGATCCGCCTGCCGTCGGCCCGGATCTCGATCCGCGCGCCGGGCTGAGCTCCCACCCAGAGCCGCAGCTCCCGCTTCTCGCCCGGCACGCAGACCGGCCCCGGCATCAGCACGGCCTGGCAGCCGGCGTACTCCACCTCGATCGGTGTTGCAGGCGGCGAGGATTTACAACCGGCGACGATCGCGGAGAGAACGAGAAAAACGCATAGCAAGGAGCGGCGGAACGCCACCTCTAGGGACTCCGGGGGCGAATGACGACCTTTTTGGGTACGCCCACCCAGTCCCGCTGACGGATCTTTCCTCGCTCGACGAAAGACCGCAGATCCGCGGCGTCAGGCAGCTCGCCCTGACGGCCGACGACGGCCAGGAGAGTCCAGATTCCCGGCTGGAAATCGCGGCCGAGCGATCCCGTCAACTTCACCGCTCCACGAGGATCGAGCTCGCTCTGCACGTCCAGATGGCGCAGCTCACGCCCGCGGAGCAGGTAGCATTGCGCCTCCAGGCCCTTTCCCAGGGTCTCGGTTTTGGGAGTGAGGATCACCTGGAAAGGGTCGCCGGGCGCGAAGACCGGCGGTTCGGCGGAGGGCCCTTCCTCGCTGCGGAAGGTCTTGGTGCCGCCGTTCACCTCGGCGAAGTACGCTGGCAGCGGCGGCATCGAAGCCGGGAGGCGCAGGAGCAGGAACAGACCGGCCGCCGCGGTCGCCGCGGTCAGCCATCCGATTCGCCGGAACGTGACGGGACGAAAGGGGAGGAGGCGGGCCCAGATCGGCTGAGGTTCGGGTTGCGGTTTGTCCTTCGCGAGCGCGCCTGCGATCTCGTTCATCATCCGCGCCTGAAACTCAGCGCCGAGGGGACGGAACGCTTCGTACGCTTCGCGGGCTTCGGGGGAGGATTCGGCGAGGGCTCGCAGCTCGGCGTCTTCTTCCGGAGTGAGCGTTCCGGCGGCCATTCGGTCCCAGCGCTCGTCGAGGCGGGCCTGTTCGGCCTCCTTCTCTTCTTTGGCCAGGTGCCCGAGCTCGCGCAATATCCGGTCCTCACTCATGTTGCTCCATCCTTCCTGCTCTTTCGCGCGGGCGCGGACTTTCCTGACAGCTCGGCGAGGATCTCCTGGGCCAGGCGGCGCAAGCGGCTGCGCCAGGCATAGACCGCGTCGGCGGAGAGGCCGCTGGCCGCCATCGTCTCCGCCAGCGACCGCTCCTGGACGAAGAGGAGCTCGAAGAGATGGCGACCGAGCGGGCTCAGCTTCTCGCGCAGCCTCTCGAGCAGGAGACGCAACTGCTCGCGGCTCGCCGTGACCTCTTCCGGTCCGCGGTCCGCGGAGGCGCCGTCCAGATCCTCCACCGGGGACGGCTCCTCCTTCCAGGGATTCCGCTTGCCGCTGCGTAGGAACGACACGACGTAGCGTTCGCTCACCAGTCCGACGAAGTTCTCCAGCGAGAGGCCGCGCTCGGCCTCCCAGCTTTGCAGCACGCGGCCGCCCTTCGCGAAAAGGGAGAGGAAGATCTCCTGCGTCAGGTCTTCCACCTCCTGGCGGACGTTGCGGTCAGCGCCCAGGAGCGAGCGGCGGGCCAGCAGTGTCCGCGCCACGCGGGCCTGGATCACCGGCGTCAACACGTCTACCAGGCGGGCGAGGGCATTCCGATCGCCGGCGAGAGCGTCTCGCACCAACCTGGAGGTTTCCTCGGCGTCCATGTCTCTCAGAGCCGGCCGTGCTCGTTTGCTTGGTCATTGAGGATTATAGGGCGAACTCGCTTTGCAAAAGGACGAAAGGGACAACAAGGACACCAAGGACAAGACTGGCCCGGAACGCACCTGTCCTTGCCGTCCTTGGGGTCCTTTGGGTCCTTTCCTAAGAAACCCGCGCCGCCCGCCACCGCTCGACGAGATCCTCGGCGGCCTCTTTCCAGCGTGGATACTCGAACGAGAATCCCTCCTCGAGCAGCCGTCCCGGCACGACGCGGCGGCTCTTCAGCACCAGCTCCGTTTCGGTGCGCATCAGGAAGGCCCCGGCGGCCAGCATCCAGCGCGCCGCCGGCAGGCCGAGGCGCGCGCCCCAGGCGCGGCGCAGCACCGCCATGAAATCCTTGTACGGCAGCGGCTCCGGCGCCGAGAGATTGACCGCGCCGTCCACGTCCGCGTGCTCGATCAGCCAGTAGAGCGCGCGGATGAAGTCGCGGTCGTGGATCCACGAGACGTACTGGCGGCCGTCTCCCGCCGTGCCGCCCAGGCCGCAGCGCACGAGCGCCAGCAGCGTGTCGAAGATGCCGCCGCGGTCGGGGCTCATGATCATCGCCGAGCGCAGCTTCACCTTGCGCGTGCCGGCCGTGGGAGCCTCGTCGAGGGCCCTCTCCCACGCGGTGGCGACCTCGATGCTGAAGCGCCACGATGCCGGCGCGTCCGGTTCATGGCCGCCGATGATGCCGGTCTTCTCGTCGTTGGGCGCGTCGTAGCGGTGGGCGTAGATCGTCGCCGTGCTGGCCTGCAGCCAGACGGCGGGAGGCCGGCGCGCCCGGGCGATCGCCTGTCCCACCGTCCGCACCGAGACGACGCGGGATTGGAGGATCTCCTCGCGGTTCTTCGGCGTGTAGCGGCAGTTGACGTTGCGCCCGGCGAGATTGATCACGACGTCCGCGCCGTCGAGCTCCTTCGCCCAGCCGTCCAGCTTCGCCGGATCCCAGCGCGCGACTCGCCACGGCGCCGGCTTCGGAGCGCGGCCGAGGACGACCACCTCGTGGCCGTCGCCGTGGAAGGCGCGCGCCAGCACGGTGCCGACCTGGCCTGTACCGCCGGGGATGACGATCTTCATGGCGCGGCCGGTCTGCCGTTGCCGTAGATGAAGTAGTTGGGAGTCCGCGTCACGTTCGCGCTCCAGCCCAGCCGCTCCAGGCGCTCCTGCAGCGCGAGCGGATCGTAGAAGACCTTGCAGATCTCGAACTCGCGCCCGTCATTGAGGCGGCGGGTCGACTTCGTGGCCGTGAAGTCGGGAGGCGCATGGTCGAGCGCCGTGGAGGTGGGCTCGCAATGGGAATCGATGAAGAAGAACCGGCCGCCCGGCCGCAAGGCGCGCCGGACCAGCCGCCAGAAATCCTCGAACCGCGCGGGCGGCACGTGCGACAGCCAGAAGCTGAAGAAGACCGCGTCGAACTGCCGTGAGGGTTCCCAGGCGAAGAGGTCCGCCTCCACGTAGGAGACCTTGTCGGACCGCACCCGCCGCGCGTTCAGCGCCAGCATCTCCGGCGAGGCGTCCACGGCGGTGACGGCGTCCGCATGGCGGACCAGGCGCTCGGTCCAGATGCCGGTGCCGCACGCCAGCTCCAGCACCGAGCCGGCGGGCTGAAAGGCGTCCAGCGCCTCGGCGACGATCTGCGCCTCGGCGAACCAGAGCTGGTTCACCTCGGGCCCGCGGTCGTAGCGGCCTTGCCGATAGAACCACTCGTCGTACTCGCCGGCGC
>DATBGJ010000134.1:0-6192 GCA_036558045.1 Thermoanaerobaculia bacterium | reverse complement strand
CCTCAAGAGCGCTGGAAGAGCCGTCCGGCCGCGCGGACAGGGCGCGTCGGAAAAAAGCTACAAGCGCTAGGGTTGCGGCTCGACCACGGCGCCGACGCCGGAGCCGCGCGGGTCCGAGGCGGCCTCGACGCGGCCGTCCGGCAGCAGGTGGACGGCGTGGATTTTGGCGGTGACCGGAGTGATCTCGAGGGTGTGGCCCCGGCGCTCCATCTCGCTGCGGGTCTCGGGCGAAAGGGCGTCGGGCTCGGCGTCCAGGCGGTCGGGGAGCCATTGGTGGTGGAGCCGGGGACGGTCGATCGCCGCCTGCAGGGGATCGCCGTCCACCAGCAGGTTGAGCAGCACCTGGAGCGTCTGGGTGGGGATGCGCGAGCCGCCGCGCCCGCCGAGGGCGTAGGCCTCCTTGCCCTTCCAGGCGATCACCGGGCTCATCGAGGAGAGCATCCGCTTGCCGGGAGCGACGGCGTTGGCCTCGCCCTGGATGAGGCCGAAGAGGTTGGGCTTGCCGGGCGCCGTGGCGAAGTCGTCCATCTCGTTGTTGAGGAAGAAGCCGGCGCCGGGCACCCAGAGCCCGCAGCCGAAGAGGCCGTTGAGCGTGGTGGTGAGGGCCACCAGGTTGCCCGCGCCGTCCACCACGGAGAGGTGGGTCGTCTCGCCGCTCGCGGCAGGGGTCTCCGTGCGGGCGGCGCCGGGCCAGGGCTCCACCTGGGCGGAGGGTGTCGCGTGCCGGGGATCGATCTGCGCCGCCCGGCGGGCGAGCCACTCGGGAGCGAGGAGCTGTGCCTCGGTGGCGCGGGTGGTCGCCGGATCGCCGAGCAGGAAACGGTCGGCGAACGAGCGCCGCAGGGCTTCGGCCAGCAGGTGGTCGCGGTCGGCGCCGAAGCGCGGCAGCTTGCCCCACTCGAGCCGCTCCAGGATGCCCAGCGTCTGCCCGAGGATGACGCCGCCCGAGGAGGGGAGCGGCATGGAGGCGAGCTGCCAGCCGAAGGCCTCGAAGGTGAGCGGCGTCCGCCACGCCGGCCGGTAGGCGCCGAGATCGGCGGCGGTGAGCACGCCGCCGTGGGCTCGCGACGCGCTCTCGACCGCGTCGGCGATGGGCCCGGCGGTGATCCCCTCCGGCCCTTGCGCCGCGTAGCGGTCGAGCGCCGCGGCGAGGGCCGGCAGGCGCAGGACGCTGCCGGCGGCCGGCGGCGCGCCGTTGGGCAGCCAGACCCGGGCGCTCTCGGGAAAGCGCAGGAGGAGCTTGCGGGTCTCCTCCCTGTCCAGCACGTCGTGGAGATACGTGCTGACCCGGAAGCCTGCCGCCAGGCGCCGGGCCGGGGCGACGATCCGGGACCAGGGGAGCTTGCCGTAGCGCCGGTGGAGCTCGTAGAGACCGGCCGGCGAGCCGGGCACGCCGGCGGCGAGGGGGCCCACCAGCGAGGCGTTCTCGATCGGCTTGCCCTGCGCGTCGAGATACATGTCCCGCCGCGCCGTGGCGGGCGCCGTCTCGCGGAAATCCAGCGCCGCCGTCTCGCCGCCCATCCGGACCACCGCGAAGCCGCCGCCGCCGAGGTTGCCCGCCTCCGGGTAGACCACGGCGAGGGCGAGGGCGGCGGCCACGGCGGCATCCACGGCGTTGCCGCCGGCCCGCAGGGTGTCGAGCCCCACGGCGACGGCGAGCGGATCGGCCGCCGCCACGGCGCCGCCCGTGCCGATGGGCGCCGGCACCGACGAGGCTGCGGCGGCGAAGGGGAGGAGGAAGGCGAGGAGCAACGGCAGAGGGTTCCTCATGCGGAGCATTCTTTCACGGCTCCCCGCTCAAGACGTGGCGCGCTCCGGTCGCAGCATCGCCTCCCGCGCGGCGAGCGCCCGCTCGCACCGTTGCATCTCTCCGCTCTCGCGATAGCGCGCCGCCGCGAGCTTCAGCAGGGCGGCCGCCTCGCCGAGGCGCCCCTGCTCGCGCCGCAGCGCGGCCTCGAACTCCAGCAGGTGCGCGTCCACCAGCAGGTCGCCCGTGCCGCCCGCGAGGCACCCGGCGGCGGCACGGAGGGCCGCTTCCGCGTCCGCCAGCTCTCCCTGGCGCCGGCGGGCGTCGCCGGCGACGGCCCAGGCCCGCGCCTTCAGGTCCTCCACCACGGGCGAGGCGTGCCGCGCCGGGTCGAGCCGCTCCGCTCCGGCGAGCGTCAGGCCGGCCAGGAGGCTGGCCTCGTCGGGATCCTCGGCCTCGGCGCCGCGGGCGAGCAGCAGCTCGCAGACTCCCCAGGTGTGGAAGCGGTCGTCGAGCCACAGCAGCTCCACGCACCGGTCTGGCGGCAACGCGAGCAGCTCGGCCACCAGCCCCGGCGCCGCCGTGCGTTCGTGGTCGAGGCAGGAGCGGACGTGGCACAGGCGATCGAGGAGCGGGTCCGCCCCGTCGTCGGGGTGAAGCCCAACCGCCGGCTCCGCGACTTCGAGCCCGCGACCGCTGGGATCGTCTTCAGCCATCGGCGTTCCTCGAACGAAACCATACGGCAGAACGGCAATACTGCGAGACTCGGAGAGTTCTGTTCCACGAGTGCGCGGGCCGGACGGAACCGGGACGGGACACCCCGCGCCGCGCGGCCCTCTCTAAGCCGGCACCTCCTGGGGAGCGAGGCGCTCGGCGGTGGGCTTGTGGACGACCTGGCCTCCGTGCGTCAACAGCGCTCCGGCGAGGATCTCGTCGCTCAGGTCGGGCGCCAGCCTGCCTTCCTTGTCGAGGAGGAGCTGCAGCAGGGCGAAGACGTTGCGGGCATAGAGGAGGCTCGCGTCGTGGGGCATGGCCGCCGGCAGGTTCGAGGGCCCCAGGATCAGCACGCCGTTCTCCATCACCTCGCGGTCCGCCTGCGAGAGCTCGCAGTTGCCGCCCTGCTCGACGGCGAGATCGACGACGACCGCGCCGGGCCGCATCGCCCGCACCATCTCGGCGGTGACCAGCCGCGGCGCCGGCTTGCCCGGCACCAGGGCGGTGGTGATGACGGCGTCGGCCGCCGCCAGGTGCCGCTGCACGATCTCCCGCTGGCGGCGCAGGAAATCCTCGCCCATCTCGCGCGCGTAGCCGCCCTGGCCCTCGCCGCTCTCGGCGAGCGGCAGCTCGATGAAGCGGCCGCCCAGGGATTCGACCTGCTCCTTGACCGCCGGACGCACGTCCGAGACCTCGACCACGGCGCCCAGCCGTTTGGCGGTGGCGATGGCCTGCAAGCCGGCCACCCCGGCCCCCATCACCACCACGCGCGCCGGTTTGATGGTGCCCGCCGCCGTCATCAGCAGCGGCAGGTACTTGGGCAGCCGCCAGGCGGCGAGCAGCACGGCCTTGTAGCCGGCGATCGACGCCTGCGACGACAGCGCGTCCATCGGCTGCGCCCGCGTGACCCGCGGCAGCAGCTCCAGGGCGAACGAGGTGACGCCGCCCGCGGCGAGGAGGCGCACGGCGTCCAGGCTGCGATGCGGCGCCAGGAAGCCGATCAGCACGGCGCCGGACTTGAGCCTCTCGGCTTCGTGTCCCGGCAGCCCCGCGAAGGCGTCGGGCGGCGTCACCTTGAGCACCACGTCGGCGCTGCTCCAGGCCTCGACGGGATCGGCGGCCAGCCGCGCCCCGGCGGCCTCGAAGTCGGCGTCGCCGAAGAGCGCCGCCGCGCCCGCCCCGGCCTCGACCACGACTTCGAGGCCGAGCTTCGCCATGCGCCGCACGGTCTCGGGAGTGGCGGCGACGCGGGTCTCTCCGGGGCGCCGCTCGCGTGGAGTGAAGACCTTCACCATAGAGACGTCGAATCCTACTGCGCGGCCGGCAGGGGCGCAAACGCGGAGCTCATTCTCCGCTCTCGGGAGGGCTCGGGCGCAGCAGGGAGATGACGATGGCGGCGATGAGCAGCCCGAGGACGATGGCGAGCGAGATCTCGATGGGGATCTCGAACCAGTCGTGGAGGAGCATCTTGGCGCCGACGAAGATCAGCACCAGGCCGAGACCGTAGCTGAGGTACTGGAACTTGTGCATCAGGCCGGCGAGCAGGAAATAGAGCGCCCGCAGGCCGAGGATGGCGAAGATGTTCGAGGTGAAGACGATGAAGGCGTTGCGCGTCACGCCGAAGACCGCCGGGATCGAATCCACGGCGAAGACCACGTCCGTCGCCTCCACCACCACCAGCACCAGCATCAGCGGCGTCGCCTTGAGCCGGCCGTCGTCGCGGACGAAGAAGCGCTTGCCGCGGTAGCGGTTGGTCAAGGGGACGAAGCGCTGGAAGAGCTTGAGCACCGGGTTCCTCTCCGGATGCACCTCCGTCTCCTTCTGGATGAGGATCTTGACGCCGGTATAGACGAGAAAGCCGCCGAAGACGAAGATGAGCCAGTCGAAGCGCGTCAGCAGCGCCGTGCCCATGGCGATGAAAACGCCGCGCGAGATCAGCGCGCCGAGAATGCCCCAGAAGAGCACCCGGTGCTGATGCTCCGCCGGCACCGCGAAGTAATTGAAGATGACGATGAAGACGAAAATGTTATCGAAGCTGAGCGAACGCTCGATGATGTAGCCGGTGAGGAACTCGAGGCCGATCTGCGAGCCGAAGCGGTAATAGATCCAGAGATTGAAGGCCAGGGCGACGAGCGTCCACACGACGCTCCAGAAGAGCGCCTCGCGCAGGCCGATGCGGTGTTCCTTGCGGTTGAAGACGCCGAGGTCCAGCGCCAGCATGGCGAGGATCAGGGCGAAGAAGAAGCTCCATTGCAGGGGGGTGCCGACGGTTTCCATGATCGGTTCCCGCACGCCTCCGGCGCTGCGGGCGGGCGGAGTCTATCCGAACGGCGGCCGGACGCCGGGAGCTCGGCGGCCACTGGGAGGGAAAATCGGCGGGGATCGCCGGGGGCGCCCACGGCTGACGGGCGCCCCGTGCGCGTTCCGATCAGCCTTTTTTCAGGTGATCGTTGACGTGCTTGGTGAGTTCGAACATCGTCACCGAGTCCTTGCCGCCGAAGACCGGCTTCAGCTTGGCGTCGGCGCGGATGGTCCGCTTGTCCTTGGGATCCTGGAGGTTGTTGGCACGGATGTAATCCCAGATCTTCTTGGTGACCTCGGTCCGCGGCAGCGGCGCGCTGCCGATGACCGCCGACAGCGCCGCGTCCGGTTGCAGCGGCGCCATGAAGGCGCTGTTGGCGGCTCCCCCGCCCGACTTCGATTTCTTCTCGGCCATTGAATTGCTCCTCCACGATCTGAAGGTTAATCTTGCACGGCTGCTCCAGGCACGCCGGGGAACGCTATGCAAAACTCCGGCCCGTGCTCTCCCCCTCCCGGTGAGGGTCTCACGTTGACTCTATCGTATCCGGTTTCTGCGTTCCGCGCTCGCCCGCGGCCTTCATGGTAGTTTCCCCCGCCATGCCGCCCCTGTTCATCACCTTCGAAGGGCTCGACGGCAGCGGCAAGTCGACCCACCTGCGCCGCGCCTCCGCCTGGCTCGCGGAGCGGGGGGTGCCGCACCTCGTGACCCATGAGCCGGGGGGCACGCCCCTCGGCGACGCTCTGCGCGGCGTCTTCCTCGATCCGAAATGGGGGAGCATCGACGGCGTGGTCGAGGTGCTCCTCGTCTTCGCCAGCCGCCGCCAGCACCTGCTGGAGGTGATCGATCCGGCGCTGCGCCAGGGCCGGCACGTGCTCTGCGACCGCTTCACCGATTCGACGCGCGCCTACCAGGGCTACGGCCGGGGCGTGCCGCTCGGACTGATCGACCAGGTGGACCGCCTGGCGACGGAGGGGCGGCGGCCGGACCGCACGCTGCTCTTCGACCTGCCGGCCGAGGCGGCGCGGGCCCGTGGGCACTCTCCCTCCCGCCGCGAGCGGGGGGCCGCCGACCGGCTGGACGCCGAGGCCCTGGAGTTCTATGAACGGGTGCGCTGCGGCTTTCTGGAGATGTCGCGGCAGGAAGCGCGGTTCCACGTCATCCCTTCCGCCGGCGCCGCCGACGAGACTCACGGCGCGGTGCGCCGGGCGCTGGCGGACCTGGTGGAGCCGCCGGCGTGAATCTCGCCGCCGCTCTCGCCGCCGCCCGCCAGGGACGGCTCTACCCGTCGGTGATCCTCGACGGCGGGGACGCGGCATCGCGCCGCGCCGCGGCGCTGCAGCTCGCCCGCACCCTCCTCTGCGAGGCGGCGCCGGAGGCGCGGCCGTGCGGCGTCTGCCGGCACTGCCGGCGCATCGCCGGGGCTGCCGGT
>DATBGJ010000133.1:0-9238 GCA_036558045.1 Thermoanaerobaculia bacterium | reverse complement strand
TCAATCCGGTGGCGCTCCGCCTTACCGCCGAGGGAGATCCCACCTGGAGAGAGCTGCTGAGCCGTGCCCAGGCGGTTGCCCTTGCCGCCTTCGAGCACCGAGCCCTGCCGTTCCCGATGATCGCCGGCCGCCTGCAGCACGATCGCAGTCCCGGAGTCACGCCCGTGTTCCAGGCGCTATTGGTTCTACAAAAGGCGCAGCGGCCCGAAGAGCGGGACATGGCTGAATTCGTCCTCGGACAGAAGGGCGCCCGCATCGAGCTGGCGGACCTGAGCCTGGTCTCCGTTCCCCTCCCCGAGTGCCGCACCCCGTTCGATTTCACGCTCATGGCCGCCGACACCGACGAGGGGCTCCCGCTCATCCTGCAGCTTCCGCGGGACCTTTTCGACGCGGCGACCGCGGAGCGGATGCTCGGACATTTCGCGAGCTTGTTGCGCGGCCTGGCTGAGGCTCCCGGAGGCAGGGTCGCCGAGGCGAGCCTGCTTTCGCCGGCGGAGCTCCGGCAGCTCGCGGCTTGGAACCGCATCGCGCCGCAAGAAGCGTGCGCTCTCTGCCTGCCGGATCTCTTCGCCGCGCAGGTGGAGCGCACTCCCGAGCGGGAAGCCATTCTCGGCGGCGGCGAAAGCTTGACCTATCGTGAGCTCCACCGGCGGGCGGAGCTGCTGGCGCGGCGGCTGCGCGGCCTCGGAGTGGGGCCGGAAACGCGGGTGGGCGTCGCCGCGAGGCGCTCTTCCGGTCTCGTGGCAGCGCTTCTCGCCGTCCACCGGGCCGGCGGCGCGTATGTCCCGCTCGATCCCGTTCAGCCGGCGGAGCGGCTCGCCTGGATGCTGGCAGACTCCGGAGCCTCCGTGCTGCTGGCGGAGGAGCCGCTCGCCGCGGAGCTGTTGCCGGCAGGGTGCCGAGTGATCTTCCTCGGACAAGCCGCGGCGGAGGGGAACGAGGCGGCATCGCCCCCGGACCCGCGCCTGGGACCGCAAAACCTCGCCTACGTCATCTACACCTCGGGCTCGACCGGACGGCCGAAAGGGGTGGAGATCGAGCACCGCAGCGCCGTCGCCTTCGTGCGCTGGGCGCGGGAGGTCTTCTCGGACGCCGAGCTCTCGGGGGTCCTCGCCTCGACGTCGATCGGCTTCGACCTCTCGGTCTTCGAGCTCTTCGTGCCTCTCTCTTGGGGCGGCCGGGTGATCCTGGCAGAGAACGCGTTGTCCCTCTCCGCGCTGCCGGAGGCGGGAGCAGTACGGCTGATCAACACGGTGCCCTCGGTGCTGGCCGAGCTGATCCGGGGAGAGGGCCTGCCGGTCTCCGTCATTACGATCAACCTGGCCGGCGAGCCGCTCTCTCGCGCCCTGGTGCGGACCCTCCACGCAAGCCGTCCCGAGGTGCGGGTGCTCAATCTCTACGGTCCGACCGAGGACACGACGTACTCGACGTTCACCGTGGTACAGCCGGACGAGGAGCGGCCGCCGGCGATCGGCTTGCCCGTCGCCGGCACGCAAGCCCATCTCCTGGACCGCAACCTGCGGCAGGTTCCGGTCGGCGAGCCGGGAGAGATCTACCTGGGCGGCCTCGGTCTGGCGCGCGGCTATCACGAGCGTCCGGACCTGACCGCCGAGCGTTTCGTGCCGGATGCGCTCGCCGCGGCGCCGGGCGCGCGGCTCTACCGGACCGGCGACCTGGCGCGGCGAAGGCCGGATGGAGAGATCGAGTACCTCGGCCGCATTGACGATCAGGTGAAGATCCGGGGCGTCCGCATCGAGCCGGAAGAGGTGGCGGCGGCGCTGCGCTCGCTGCCGGGTGTGTTGGAAGCGGCGGTGCTGGCTCTGGGTAGGAACGGCGACCGGCGACTGATCGCCTACGCCGTTGCAGGCGAGGGCTCGACGCTCGACCCCGCCGAGCTTCGCGAGTCTCTCCTGAAGTTGCTGCCTAGCCCCATGGTCCCTGCGGCGGTCGTGCTCCTTCCCGCCTTGCCGCTCACCGCCAACGGCAAGTTGGACCGCCGCGCGCTGGCGCGGCTCGCCCCCGAGGCGGCAGCAAGGAGCGATGGGCCGTGGGCAGGATTCCAGACTCCCGCGGAAGAGCTGCTCGCCGGGATCTGGGCCGAGGTCCTGGGAATCGATCGTGTGGGCCGCGAAGACGATTTCTTCGCCCTTGGCGGGCATTCTCTGATCGCTCTCCGCGTCCAGGCCCGGGTACGCGAGCGCCTGGGCGCCGAATTGCCGCTCGCCGCCTTCTTCCAATTCCCTACTCTGGCGGCGCAGGCGCGGAGCCTCGCTTCGGATGGACCGGTCGATCACCGCCCCGGCCTGATCCCGGCGCCTCTCGGGCAAACCGTCTTCCCGCTCTCCTTCGCCCAGGCGCGTCTCTGGCTGCTCGAGCGGCTCAAACCAGGCGCCGCCGTCTACCACATGGCCGGAGCCGCCAGCCTGACCGGTCCGCTCGACGTTGCGGCGCTCCGCTGGGCCTTGGTCCGGGTGGCGCGGCGGCACGACGCTCTCCGCGCCCGTTTCCGGGAGGTGCAGGGGACTCCGGTCCAGGAGATCCTGCCTGCGGCGTCGACGGACATGGAGCTGCCGCTCGTCTGTCTCGCGGGATTGGAGCCGGCGCAGCGGCAGATGGAGGCGGAGCGGCTCTTCCGCGGTGAAGCCAGGCGTCCGTTCGACCTGACGAACGAGGCGCCGTGGCGGCTGCTCCTCATCCGCCAGGAGCCCGCCTCGCACCAGCTCGGCCTCACGCTGCACCACATGGTTGCGGACGAGGACTCGCTGACCATCCTGGCACGGGAGCTCGCCACGCTCTATGGCGAGCGCGCGAGCCTGCCGGAGCTGCCGCTGCGTTCCACAGACTTCGCCCTCTGGCAGCGGGAGTGGCTACGCGGCGAGACGCTGGAGCAACGGCTCGCCTGGTGGCGGGAGGAGCTGGCGGACCTGCCGCTCGTGGAGCTGCCGACCGACCGTCCACGTCCGGAGATCCGGAGCTCGCTGGGAGCGCTCGTCGAGGCGAGCCTTCCCGGCTCCCTCGCCGGTTCACTCGCGGAGCTGGGCCGCAAGGAAGGCGCCACCCTCTTCATGGTCCTCCTTGCCGCCTTCCAAGTCGTCCTGGAGCGCGTCCTGGGAGTGCCGGAAGTGCCCGTCGGCTGCCCGGTTTCCGGCCGCGATCGCGAGTCTCTCCTGCCGTTGATCGGCTTCTTCGTGAACACCCTGGTGCTCCGTGCGCGAGGCTCCGCGGAGCTGACGTTCCGCGAGCGCTTGTGGCGGATCCGAGAGGCGACGATCCAGGGCCATGCGCACGGTGAGGTGCCCTTCGAGCTGATCGTTCAGGACCTGCAGCCGGAGCGTGGGCTCGGCGGCAATCCGTTTTTCGAGATCCTCTTCGCGATGCAGCGCCCTCCCCGCGGCTGGCGCGCGGCGGACCTCGCTTTCCAGCCGCGGATCGTGCACACGGGCACGGCCAAGTTCGAGCTCTCCCTGTTCGGTGTGCAAGCGGAGACCGGACTCTCCTTCGCGCTCGAGTACGCAACCGATCTGTTCGACCGCTCGACTCCGGCGCGGCTGCTGGGGCACCTGGAGACGCTGTTGGCTGCGGCCGCCGCCGATCCCGCGCGGCCCATTGCGGACTTGCCGATCCTCTCCGGGGGGGAGCTCCATCAGGCCTTCGCGGGGGCCTCGATGAAGCCTCGCCAGACTGCCGTCGCCGGCGAGCCCGCGCTTGCGGCTCGCGAAGCCGAGGGCGGGACGGCCGAGGCGCAGCAAATCGTCGCCGACGTCTGGCGGGAGATCCTGAAGGTGGATCAGATATCCGCCGGCGACAACTTCTTCGGGCTCGGCGGACACTCGCTGCTGCTCCTTCCCATCCAGGAGCGTCTGCGGCAACTCTCGGGCGTCACCGTGCCGATCATCACCCTTCTCAAGTACCCGACCGCCGGGGCGCTCGCTCAGCATGTGGCGGCGGAGATGCAGGCCTTGCTGCCGGCGGAGCCGGGGCTGACGCCCGTCACGCCTCGCCCGGCCGGCGCCGGCGATCCGCCGGCCTCCTTCGCCCAGGAGCAGCTCTGGTTCATCGACCGGCTGAAGCCGGGGAGCCCGGTCTACAACCTGCCCACCGCCGTCCGCCTCGACGGGGTCCTCGACCGCACCGCCCTGCGCGCGGCGTTGGCAAAGCTCGTCGAGCGCCAGGCCGTCCTCCGCACCACCCTGGGCAGCGCTGGGGGAAGGCCCATCCAAGTGGTGGCGCCGCGCTACCTCCCGCCGCTGCCCGAGATCGACCTCACGGTCCTGCCGCGGGCTGCGTTCGAGGCCGAGGCGGCGCGCTGGATGACGGTCGAAGCGCTGCAGCCCTTCGATCTCGCGGCGGGGCCGCTCTTCCGCGCCACCCTGGTGCGGCTGGAAGAGGACCGGCACCTCCTGCTCGTCACGTTCCATCACACCATCACCGACGGCTGGTCGTTGCGCCTTTTCTACGAAGAGCTCGGAGCGTTCTACGCTGCGGCGGCTGTCCGCGGGCTCGCCAGCGATCCCGGCCTTCCCCCGCTGCTGGTCCAGTACGCCGACTTCGCTCACTGGCAGCGCGAGCGGCTGCGCGGCGAGGTGCTCGAGCGGCTCCTCGCCTACTGGCGGCAGCGTCTGGCCGGCGCCCCCGCGGTCCTGGAGATGCCCTCGGACCGCCCGCGCCCTCCGGCCCAGAGCTACCGCGGAGTCTCCGAGCTCCTGGCGATCGAGGGCGATCTTTCGCTGCTCCTGCGGAGCTTCGCCCGCGACGAGAACGCGACTGTCTTCATGACGCTGCTCTCCGCCTTCGCGGCGCTCCTTTACCGTTACACCGGGGAGACGGATCTGGTCCTCGGTACACCGACCGCCAACCGCTGGCAGGCCGAGCTCGAGCCGCTGATCGGCTTCTTCGCCAACACCATGGCGCTCCGGGTCGACCTCTCCGGGGACCCCACGTTCCGGGACCTGCTCGGCCGTGTGCGGAGCTCGGCGGTGGCCGATTTCGCCCATCAGGAGCTGCCGTTCGAGAAGATCGTCGAGGAGCTGCGGCCCGATCGCGACCTCAGCCACAACCCCGTCTATCAAACGGTGTTCGCGCTGGAGACGTCGGCGCGGCCGGACCACCTGGATCTTCCCGGCCTGCGGGTCACGGCGTTGCCGCCAACGGAGGGGACGGCAAAGTTCGACCTCGCTCTCTACATGGACGACCGCGGCGGCCGGCTCGGCGGTCTGCTCGAGGTGAACCGCGATCTCTTCGACCGCTCCACGGCGGTGCGATGGCTCGGGCACTTCCTGGCTCTCGCCGCAGCGGCGGTGAAGGAGCCGGCGCGACCGCTCTCCGAGCTGCCGTTCCTCACGCCGGCCCAGTCGAGCCATCTGCTCGCCGGCAGGGATTCGCGGGTGAAGGTCCGCGGATACCGCGTTGACCTGCAGCGGATCGAGACCCAGCTCGCGGGGCATCCGGCGGTGGGCGCCGCGGCGGTCGCGGTGCGCGCTGACCGGTCCGGGGAGGAGCGGCTGGTCGCCTTTGTCACGGCGGGGCCGAACGGCGGCCTGCCCGCGGCGCCGGACCTGCGCGCCTTTCTGGCCGAGCGCCTGCCCGAGTACATGCTGCCGGGTTCCTTCGCCGTTCTCGCCGCGATCGACCGCGGTGCCCTGCCCGCGTTGGAGGAGCTGCCGGATCGTTCTGTCGAGGCCGTGTCGCCGGCGGGTGACATGGAACGGATCGTGATCGAAGTCTGGCGGGAGCTCCTGGAGATCGATGAGGTCAGCCCTCGGGACAACTTCTTCGCCCTCGGCGGCCGCTCGCTCCTGCTGCTGCCGATGCAGGAGCATCTGGAGCGGCGGAGCGGCGTCCGGGTCGCGGTGGTCGACCTCTTCAAGTTCCCGTCAGCGGGCGCCCTCGCGCAGCATCTGAGCAAAGCGGCGGCGGCGATCACGCCGGCGGTAGCGGTGGAACGGCCGACGGAGGAGCTCCGCGAGCGCGCCGAGCGCACCCGGACGGCGGTCGGGAGGGGCCGTTTCCAAGAAGCCCGCCGCCGGGTCGAAGCGGCGCAGCGGGTCTCCGGAGAGGAGGGCGCGGATGGGGAAGCGCCTGAGAGAGCGGGTCTGAGCGAAGGAATGTAGCGATGGATGGCCCGGAAGGCAGCTCGCAGAACGGCATCGCGATCGTCGGTATGGCCGGCCGGTTTCCCGGCGCCGAGGACGTGGACCGTTTCTGGGCCAACCTCGTGGCCGGAGTCGAATCGATCTCCTTCTTTTCCGCGGAGGAGTTGTGGGAGGTCGGAGTCGAGCCCGAGCTCCTCGCCGATCCGTCGTTCGTTCCGGCGCGCGCGGTGATCGACGGGGCGGAGCTCTTCGACGCCGCCCTCTTCGGCTTCTCGCCTCGCGAGGCGGAGGTGATCGATCCGCAGCAGAGGCTGCTTCTGGAGTGCGCCTGGGAGGCGCTGGAGCACGCCGGCTACGACCCCCGGCGGTTCCGCGGTCCGATCGGCGTCTTCGCCGGGGCGGGCTTCAATACCTATCTGCTGTCCAATCTCCAGCACAACCCGGAGGTGATGGGCGCCGTCGGCTCCTTCCAGGCACTGCTGGGCAGCGGCGGCGACTTTCTGGCGACCCGGATCTCCTACAAGCTCGGGCTCCGCGGCCCGAGCCTGACCGTGCAGACGGCCTGCTCGACCTCGCTGGTCGCGGTCCACCTCGCGGTGCAGAGCCTGCTCAACGGCGAGTGCGACATGGCGCTGGCCGGCGGGGTCCGGTTGCTGGTGCCGCGCCGGGGGGGACACCGCTACCAGGCGGGAAGCATCTTTTCGCGCGATGGCCATTGCCGCGCCTTCGACGCCGCCGCGACGGGAACGACCGACGGGGAGGGCTTCGGGCTGGTCGTTCTCAAGCGGCTGGCCGACGCCGTGGCCGGCGGTGATCACATTCACGCGGTGATCCTGGGCTCCGCGATCAACAACGACGGCGCCGCGAAGATGGGCTACACCGTGCCGAGCACCGAAGGGCAAGCCGAGGTCATCGCCATGGCCCAGGCCCTCGCCGGGATCGACGCCGGCACGCTCGGGTTGATCGAGGCCCACGGCACCGGCACGCCGCTCGGCGATCCGATCGAGGTCGCGGCTCTCTGCCGGGTCTTCGCCGCCGCGGCGACGCCCGCGCGCCCCTGCGCTCTGGGCTCGCTGAAGAGCAACATGGGCCACCTCGACGCCGCGGCCGGCATCGCTTCGCTGATCAAGGCCTCCCTGGCGGTCGAGCACGGGCTCATCCCGCCGAGCCTGCACTTCGCGAGCCCCAACCCGCAGATCGATCTGGCGTCGAGCCCGTTCTACGTCCCCGTGCAGGCGACGCCCTGGCCGGCGGACGGGCCGCGGCGCGCCGGGGTGAGCTCGTTCGGTATCGGCGGCACCAACGCCCACGTGGTGCTCGAGGAGGCTCCGGAGGTGCCGCCGGGGACGGAATCCCGGCCACATCAGCTCGTGGTCCTGTCGGCCCGCTCGCAGGCGGCCCTGGAGCGGGCCACGCAAAACCTGGCCGAGCACCTGCGGCGCCACCCGGAGCTCGACCTCGCGGACGCCGCCTACACCCTGCAGGTGGGGCGGGTCGAGCTGGACCATCGCCGGATCCTGGTCTGCGACAGCACCGTGGAGGCGGCCGAGGTCCTCTCCGCCCTCGACCCCAAGCGGGTTCTGACCCGCACGCGCGAGGCCGGCGAACGGGCGGTCTTCTTCCTCTTCCCGGGGCAGGGCTCGCAGCACCCCGGGATGGGCGCCGAGCTGTACCGGACCGAGACCGTCTTCCGGGAGCAGGTGGACCGCTGCGCGGAGATCCTGCGCCCGCGGCTCGGCCTCGATCTGCGGCAGGCCCTCTATCCGGAAGGGGAGGACCCGGAGGCGGCCGCGGCGCGGCTCAGGCAGACCGCGCTGGCGCAACCGGCGCTCTTCGTGGTCGAGCACGCTCTGGCGCGGCTGTGGATGTCGTGGGGCGTCAGGCCGGACGCGATGCTCGGCCACAGCGTCGGCGAGTACGCCGCCGCCTGCCTGGCCGGAGTCTTTTCCCTGGAAGAGGCCCTGCGGCTGGTAGCGGAGCGCGGACGCCTGATGCAGGAGATGCCCGGCGGATCGATGCTGACGGTGTCCCTGCCGGAGAAAGAGGTGAGACCGCTCCTCGGCGGCCTGTCCCTGGCGGCGGTCAACGGGCCGTCGATGTGCGTGGTCTCGGGAGAGCCCGGCGAGGTTGAAGAGCTGGCCGCGCGCCTCGACGAGCGCGGGGTTCAGATCCGGCGGCTGCACACCTCGCACGCCTTCCACTCGGCGGCCATGGATCCGATCCTGGACCGCTTCGCGGCAGCGTTCGCCGGGCTCCGCCTCGGCTCCCCCAAGCTCCCGTTCCTGTCGAACCTGACGGGCACCTGGATGCGGCCGGAGGAGGCGGCGTCGCCGCGCTACTGGGTGCGGCATCTGCGCGAGACGGTCCGCTTCTCAGACGGCTTGGAGACGCTCTTTGGACGCTCTCTGCCGGTGTTCCTGGAGGTCGGTCCCGGGCAGGCGCTCACCGCTCTCGTGCGCCAGCATCCGAAGCGCCCCGAAACCCCCTCGGTGCTCGCCAGCCTGCCGGCGGCGGGCGACGGCAGAGCGGCCGATGCAGCGGTCTTGCGCACGCTTGGACAGCTCTGGCTGGCGGGAGTCGGGGTCGATTGGGAGGGTTTCCATGGCGGCGGGCGCCGCCGGCATGTGCCGCTGCCGACCTATCCCTTCGAGCGCGAACGCTATTGGGTCGAGCCGGTCGCCGGAGCGGAACGGGCACGCCGGCCGGTGGCGAGCGCCGAGGGGGACGTCGCGAGCTGGTTCTGGGCACCGCTCTGGCGCCAGGCCCTCCCGCCGGACGGCAGCGCGCCGGCCGAGGGGAGCTGGCTGGTCTTCGCCGACGCGGCGGGGTTCGGCAGCCGCCTGGCGGCGCGGCTGCGCGAGCGCGGCCGAGAGGTGGTGACTGTCGAGGTCGGCGAGCGATTCCAGGAGAGCGATCGGGGCTTCGTGATCCGGCGCGACGTGGCGGAGGACTACGCCGCCCTGCTCGATCGGCTTGCCGAGCAGGAGGCCTATCCGGCGCGGATCGTTCATCTGTGGAGCGCCCGTCCCGTGGGCGCCGAGGATCTCCAGGTCAATCAGGAGCTGGGCTTCTACAGCCTTCTCCACCTGGCGCGCTCCCTGGGCGTACGGCCTGGTCTTCCCCTCCACCTGGGGGTCGTCTCGACC
>DATBGJ010000132.1:0-5068 GCA_036558045.1 Thermoanaerobaculia bacterium | reverse complement strand
CGCCACGTCTTCGTCATGACGGGCGCCGCTCCCAGCACGGGCTGGCTCGACGGGTGCCTCGCGCTGGACGCCAAGGGCTTCATCAAGACCGGAGCGGATCTTTCGCCGGAGGATCTGGCCGCCGCCCAATGGCCGCTCGCGCGGGCGCCCTATCTCCTCGAAACGAGCCTCCCCGGAGTGTTCGCGGTCGGCGACGTGCGGGGCGGCAACATCAAACGCGTGGCCTCGGCCGTCGGCGAAGGAGCGATCGCCGTCTCCTTCGTCCACCAAGTGCTTCACGAGTAAAGGGGAATACCATGACCGCTGACACGAGCTGCTCTCACCTTAGCGAGATCACGGCCGTCAAGCATCCGCAGCGCCGGGAATGCGAGGAGTGCGTGAAGATCGGCTCCCGCTGGATGCATCTGCGCACCTGCCAGGAGTGCGGCAGGACGCTGTGCTGCGACAGCTCGCCCAACCGCCACGCCACCAAGCACGCGCACGCCAGCGGCCATCCCGTGATCGCCTCGGCGGAGCCCGGCGAGCGCTGGCTGTACTGCTATCCGGACGACGCCTTCGCCGAATACTGACCGCCCCCGTCCCGCAGTCTCGCGAGCAGCTCCTCGTCCACCCGCGCCTTCACCGTCCGGCGGTCGAGCCCGATGCGGCGGGCGGACTCCTGGTAGCTGCCGGTCTCGGCGTAGACCAGCGTGCAATAGCGGTTGAGGACCTCCTCGGCGGAGAGACGGCCAGAGAGGATCTCCTCCGCCAGCGCCTGGCGCGGACCCGCGGCCGAGACGCGCGCGGCGGGCCGGTACTCGTGGCGGATGAGGACGTTGCTCACGCATTGCGCGAGCTCGCGGACGTTGCCCGGCCAGGGATAGTCGCGGCCGAGCCGGCGGTCGATCCAGTCCACGACCTCCCGTGCCAGCTCGGGCGCTGATTCCTCGCCGACCAATCTCTGGGCCAGGAAGAGCACGAGATCCGCGAGCTCCTGGGAGGAATCGCGGATGCGCTCGGCGAGCGACGGCGTCTCGACGCGGTCGGCGCAGAGCCGGTAGTAGAGGTCCTCGCGGAAGCGGCCGGCGCCGATCTCGCGCGCCAGGTCGCGATGGGTCGCCGCCACGACCTTGCCGCGGAAGCTCTCCGTGCGCGTGTCGCCGAGGCGCTGGAACGCCCGCGTCTCCAGGACGCGCAGCAGCTTGACCTGGATCGCCACGTCCACCTCGCCGATCTCGTCGAGGAAGACGGTGCCGAGCGGCGGGCAGACCGCGAGCCAGCCGACGCGGTCGCCGACGGCGCCGGTGAAGGCGCCGCGGCGGTGGCCGAAGAGCTCGGACTCGATGAGCGTCGGCGAGAGCGCGGAGAGGTTGAGCGGGAAGAAGGACTCCTCCGGACGCTCGCCGAAGCGGCGCGCGCGCGCATCGAAGGGGATGTAACGCGACAGCGCGATGGCCCGCGCCACCAGCTCCTTGCCGGTGCCGGAAGGGCCGGTGATGAGGGTGGTCACGTCGTTCAGGCGCTGGTAGAGCGAGCGCTGGAACCGCCGCAGGTCGTGGGTGAAGATCGACTGCCACACCTGGGCGCGCAGCCGCGCCGCGGGCATCGAGCCGCCGATGATCGAGCGGAAGATGAAGTGGAAGGCGCGGCGGACCTGGAAGCAGCAGGCGAAGAGATGCGCCGCGTCGAAGCGCGGCCGCCAGCGTCCGGCGGGCGGGAAGAAGCGCTGCCAGTCGGCGGCGAAATCGGCGTAGAAACCGGCGTCGGGACGGCGCCCTTCCACGCCCCCGGCGAAGGTGAGGTAGAGCCGCGCCTGATAGCGGTAGTAGAGGACGTAGGCGGCGAGGTCCTCGTAGAGCTCGAGCTCCGCCGGCGTGGCGCGCTTTTTGTCCGCGAGCCGCTCGCGCAGCGCCTCGGCGAGCGCCGCCGCGCGCTCGGCGATCCGCGCCTCGTTGGGGTTCTCTCCGGCCTCGCCGGTGCCCGCGTGCCAGACGGCGTCGAACGGCACGTGCTCGCCGCCGAGCGCGCGGCGTTCCCACCCGATCCGCTCGGGCAGGAACGGGTTCACGTAGGCCAGGCGCGAGACGGCCGCGGCGAAGCCCCGCTCGCTCTCGTTCAGCAGCGCCATGTACAAGGAATGTACATGCACCGGCAGCCGGCGTCAAAGGGCGCGGCGAGATCGCCGCGGCTCGCAGGGCCCGATCGCTCCCAAGTCATTGATTCCGCGCGCCGAGAAAGAAATCGCCGGATCTGGCACGCGGCTCGCCTTGGCCCCGGGGCGGAGGTGGAAACGATGAGACTACGCACGAGAATGATCATGCTGGCGGCGCTGGCCCTGCTCGCCGCCCGCGCCGGCTTCGCGGCCGGTACCCTGACCGCCAAGGGCTCCCCCCACGCGCCCATTCAGATCCGCGAGCACCGCGTGGAGGTGGTGATCGACAACGGCTTCGCCAGGACCGAGGTGACGCAGACCTTCGCCAATCCCAACGCCGAGGACCTGGAAGCGATCTACTCCTTCCCGCTGCCGAAGAGCGCCAGCCTCTCCGAGGTGACGATCTGGGCCGGCGAGGAGGAGCTCGACGGCGAGGTCGTGGAGCGCGACGAGGCGAAGCGCATCTACGAGGAAGAGCGCGACCAGGGGAAGGACGCGGGCGTGGCGGAGAAGGAGAGTTATCAATCGTTCGACTTCGCCGTGTCGCGGGTGCCCGCGGGCGGCGAGGCGCGCATCCGCTTCGTCTACTATCAGCCGCTCGCCATCGACACCGGCGTCGGCCGCTACGTCTACCCGCTCGCCGAAGGCGGAACGGACGACGAGGCGGACAGCTTCTGGACCCGCAATCCGAAAGTGGAGGGCACCTTCGCCGTGCACGTGGAGCTCAAGTCGGCGTGGCCGGTGGCCGACGTGCGCGTGCCGGGCTACGAGAACGCGGCGGCGGTCGAGAAAAAGGGCGAGGGCGTCGTCGAGGTGAAGCTGGAGACCGAGCAGGCCAGCCTGGAGCGCGATTTCATCCTCTACTATCGCCTCGCCGACGGCCTGCCGGGGCGGGTGGAGCTCGTTCCCTACCGCGCCGCCGGCGGCGGGCCCGGCACCTTCATGCTGGTGGTGACGCCCGGCGTCGATCTCGGGCCGATCACCGGCGGCGCCGACTACTGCTTCGTGCTCGATGCCTCGGGCAGCATGCAGACCAAGCTCGCGGCCCTGGCGCGCGGCGTGACCCGGGCGCTCGGGCAGATGCGACCGGAGGACCGCTTCCGCATCATCGCCTTCCGCTCCAACGCCCGCGACCTGACCGGCGGCTTCCGCCCCGCGACGCCCGAGAACGTGGAGGCGGCGGTGAAGCAGGTGGAGTCCCTGACCGCCGACGGCAGCACCAATCTCTATGCCGGCCTCGACCTCGCCATCAAGGGGCTCGACGACGACCGCGCGACGAGCATCGTGCTGGTCACCGACGGAGTGACCAATACAGGTGTGATCGATCCGAAAGAGTTCTATAGCCTGCTCTCCCGTTACGACGTGCGCGTCTTCGGCTTCGTGATGGGCAACAGCGGCAACTGGCCGTTGATGGAGGCGATCGGCCAAGCGAGCGGCGGCTTCTCGGCGGGGGTGTCGAGCGACGACGACATCGTGGGCCAGATCATGCTCGCCAAGAGCAAGATCACCAGCGAGGCCCTGCACGACGTGGACCTCGCCATCCACGGCGTCAAGGTCTCGGAGCTCAGCGAGCGGCCGAAGAAGATCTACCGCGGCCAGCAGCTCGTGCTCTTCGGCCGCTACGAGGACGGCGGCGAGGCGACGGTGAGCCTCAAGGCGCGCCTGACGGGCGCGGACAAGAGTTACACCACGAAGTTCGAGTTCCCGAAGGTCGATACCGAAAACCCCGAGATCGAGCGGTTGTGGGCGCTCGATCAGATCGAGGAGATCGGCGCCAAGGCGGACGCCGGCCTCATGCCGCAGGAGGAGGCGCGCGCCGCGATCCGCGACCTCGGCCTCGCCTACCAGTTGGTGACCGATCACACCTCGATGGTGATCCTCAGCGACGCCGCGTTCGAGAGCCGCGGCATCGAGCGCCGGAACCGCACGCGCGTGGCCGCCGAGCGCGCCGCGCAGGTGGCGCGGAGCGGGCAGCCGGTGCGCAGCCGCCGGGTGGACAAGGCGCCGATGTTCGACCGGCCGAGCGCCACGCTCGGCAGCGGCAAGGACGGCGGCGGCGCCTTCGATCCGCTGCTCGCCGGCCTCGCGGCGTCGCTGGCCGGTCTCGGTCTGGCGGCGGCGCGGCGGAAGAGGATCCCGTCTTGACGTTGCAGGGAGCTGGCGAGCTTTTCGAGTACGACCGCGCCCGCCTGGCGGCGGGCGAGGTCTGGCGTCTCCTCACCTGTCACTTCACCCACTGGACGGCCGAGCACCTGCTCTGGGACCTCGGGACGTTCATCGCGCTGGCGATCGGCTGCGCGCCGTTCGGCCTGCGGCGCCTCGGCGTCACGCTCGGCGCCGCGGCGCTCGCCGTCCCCCTCGCCGTCTGGGTGGCCCTGCCGTCGATGGTCCGTTACCGCGGCCTCTCGGGGCTCGACTCCGCGCTCTTCGCGCTGCTCGCGTTCG
Source organism: Thermoanaerobaculia bacterium (assembly GCA_036558045.1). Taxonomy (GTDB): domain Bacteria; phylum Acidobacteriota; class Thermoanaerobaculia; order Multivoradales; family UBA5704; genus DATARR01. The sequence goes on along the minus strand of DATBGJ010000132.1, from coordinate 492 downwards.
CCGTGCTGGCGACGGCGCGCGCCGAGGGCCGTCCGTGGCTGGTCCTCGCCGCCCGCGCAGCTTTGGCGGTCTTCGCGGCCAAGCTCTCCTGGGAGCTCGCCACGGCGAGCCCGGTCTTCGTCGGCCCGGGCTCCGGGTTCGTCGCTGTGCCGCTGGCGCACCTGGCCGGCGCCGCTTGCGGCTGGTGCTGCGCGCCGCGCGGTCGCTTTGCGGAACATTGACGATCTGCGATAAGCTACTCGCAGGGTCGTAACAATTCTCCTTTGACGGCGCCTAGAAGAGGAAGCCGGATGTAGTCTCGGCTGCTTTGAGGCTGGCGATACCACCGCGGAGGCCTCGCGGTGACAGGAGTCCCTAGGAGCAGAATAACTACTTGGAAAGGAGAGTTGTGTGATGAGCAGAAAAATCGTTTTCGCGTGCGTGCTGGCGATGATCCTGGCTGCCGGGGCGGCGATGGCGGATCCGGGGCGGGGCGCCAATATCCTGTGCTAC
>DATBGJ010000131.1:0-6632 GCA_036558045.1 Thermoanaerobaculia bacterium | reverse complement strand
CTTCTCGTCGAGGGTGTGGGGCTTGAAACGCCGCAGGTCCTGCAGGTAATGGCGGTGGTCGCCGTGCTCCGACTCGCCGGGCAGCAGCCGCCACGCCTCGTCGTCGGAGAGGCTCCGCCACCAGAGAGTGAAGAACAGCATGCGGTTGGCGGCGGCGGTGGCCATCTGGCGCACGCGGTTGCGGAAGGTGAGCGCCTCCTGGCTGCCGGTGTCGGCGTAGAACCAGAGGGCGGCATAGCCCGAGAGGATCTGCAGGCGGTTGGTGAGGCCCTCGTACTGGCGGAGGATGTCCAGGAAGGCGCGGGGGTCCATGCCGGGATGGAGATCCGCGCGGCGGGCCTCGAAGGCGGCAAGGGCCGCGTCGAGGTCGGCCAGCCGGGCGGCGAAGATCTCCTCGCTGGGCTCGGACAGCAGCTCCGTAAGATCCCATCCCCGCAGGGAGTAGGCAGGAAAAGAGCGGGTGATGACGTCCATAGCGTGGTGTTTTTCCGTCGCCTTCAGGGTTGCTCTCGGGTACAACGGCGGCGGACCTTATTTTAGCCGAGCCGGTGGCACAATGACCGCCGGAACCCCCTTTTCGCGCGCCAGGTCGTTGAAGCGGACGAGATCGCCGTCCCAGATGGCGCGCAGCTTGGCGAGCTCGGCATCGATCGCCGCCGTGAGCTCCGCCTTCACCTGCAAGGCCTGGGCCGTAGGCCGGTAATCGCCGAGCGCCACCGAGCCGGCGACGGCGTTCAGCTTGTCGTCGAGCCGGACGGGGAAGTTCAGCGGGTCCTGCCGGCTGCGGTTCTTCGTCTGGTAGAGCGCCTCCTCGACCGCGGTCATCTTCTTGTCGAGCTCCTTCGCCGCCTCGATCACGGGCTTGCGCTCCTCGTCCCGGCGCAGCCGCTTGCGCGTGTCGGCGAGCTGGGCGCGCACCTCGCGGATGCGCCGGATGGCGTCGTGGGCTTCGGTGAGCTTGTCGCGCGCCTCGAGCAGGAACTGGAGCTGTGCCTCGAGGTCCTCCTGGCTGGCGGACGACCGCGGGTCCTTGCGGATCTCGAAGGGCTGGGTGAGGGTCTCGCCGCCTGCGGTGAGGCGCACTTGATAGTTGCCCGGCACCGCCAGCGGCCCGAAGGGATCGCCGCTCCACAGGATCATCCCCGGAAACTTGCTCGCCTTCGGCCACGTCATGTCCCAGACGAAGCGGTTGAGCCCCGCCTCGGCCGGCACCTTCTCTTCCTCCTCGTCCTCCTTCTCCTCTTCGGCCTCTTCCTTCTCGGCCTCCTTGCCCTTGTCCTTGCCGGCCGCCTCGCCCTGCGGGCCGGGGAGGGGGCTCGCCTCCTGCGGCTTCGCGGCGGCCTTCTCCTCCTTCTCGCCAGCCGCCGGTCCGCCCATGGCTTTGGCCGCGGCCGGTTCCTTCGGACCCTCGGCGGGCTTGCCCTGGAAGGTACGGATCACCTTGCCGTCCTGCGTGAGGATCTCCAGCTTGACGTCCCTCGCCTGGTCGGCGGCCGGGGCCTCCTTCAGGTAGTAGTTGACGACGACGCCGGCCGGCGGGTTCTCGCCGAGCCCCGGTAGTTGCTCATTGTTGCCGGCGCTCCACAGCCGGTAGCTCGGCGCCGGCGGATAGAGGAAGGCTTTCGAGCCGGCGGCCCCGGAGCCCGCGGCCAGCGCGCGCAAGGGCGAGAGGCCGTCGAGCACCCAGAAGCCGCGGCCTTGCGTCGCGGCCACCAGATCGTCGTCCTTCACCGTCAGGTCGGTGATGGGCACGATCGGCAGGTCGAGCTGCAGCGTCTGCCAGCGGGCACCGTCGTCGAAGGAGACGTACATGCCGTGCTCGGTGCCGGCGTAGAGCAGGCCCCGGCGGGCGGGATCGGCCCGCACGACGCGCGTGAAGTGCAGGGGATCGATGCCGGCGTCGATGCGGCTCCACGTGGCGCCGTAGTCGGCCGTCTTGTAGAGGTAGGGCCGGAAGTCGTCCGACTTGTACATGGTGGCGGCCACGTAGGCGCCGCCCTTGTCGTAAGGGGAGGCGTCGATGGCGTTGATCATGATCCACTCGGGCATACCCTTGGGCGTGACGTTCTTCCACGTCTTGCCGCCGTCGCGCGAGACGTGGATGAGCCCGTCGTCGGAGCCCGCCCACAGCACGCCCGGCTCCAGCGGCGACTCGGCGACGGTGAAGATGGTGCCGTAGTACTCGACGCTGGTGTTGTCCTTGGTGATGGGGCCGCCGGAGGGGCCCTGCCTGGACTTGTCGTTGCGCGTCAGGTCGGGCGAGATCACCTGCCAGCTCTGTCCCTGGTCCGTGCTCTTGAACAGCACGTTGGCCGCGGCGTAGAGAGTCTTCGGATCGTTGGGCGAGAAGAGGATCGGGAAGTTCCACTGGAAGCGGTACTGGAGATCCGCCGCGCCGTGGCCCATGGGATCGTTGGGCCATGGGTTGACGTCCCGCACCTCGCCCGTGCGGTGGTTGATGCGGGTGAGCAGGCCGCCGTAGGAGCCGCCGTAGACGACGTCCGGATCCGTGGGATCGGCGACGATGTAGCCGCTCTCGCCGCCGGAGGTCTCCTCCCAGTCGCCGGGGCCGATGCCGGGGCCCTGGCCGCGCGAGAGGATGCGCACCGCCGAGTTGTCCTGCTGCGCGCCGAGGATGCGGTAGGGGAAGTGGGTGTCGGTCGACACGCGGTAGAACTGGGCCGTCGGCTGGTTGGTCTGCGGCGTCCAGGTGAGGCCGCCGTCGGTGGAGACGTTGACGCCGCCGTCGTTCGACTCGATCATGCGCAGGGGATCGCCGGGATCGATCCACAGGTCGTGGTTGTCGCCGTGCGGCACGCGGATGTTGGTGAAGGTCTTGCCGCCGTCCTTCGAGCGGTGGAACTGGACGTTGACGACGTAGACGACCTCCTCGTCCTTGGGATCGGCGTAGATGCGGGTGTAGTACCAGGCGCGCTGGCGCAGGGCGCGGTCGTCGTTGGTCTTGGTCCACGTCTTGCCGCCGTCGCGGGAGCGGAAGACGCCGCCATCCTCGGCCTCGACGATGGCGTAGAGGTTCTCCGGATTGGTCGGCGAGACGGTGACGCCGATGATGCCGAGCGTCCCCTTGGGCAGGCCGGGATTGCGGCTGAGCTCGGCCCAGGTGTCGCCGCCGTCGGTGGACTTCCAGAGCCCGGAGCCGGGGCCGCCGCTCTCCAGGCTGTAGGGCGTGCGCCGCATGTTCCACAGCGTGGCGTAGAGCACGCGCGGATTGACGGGATCCATCGCCAGGTCGACGGCTCCCGCCCGGTCGTTGACATAGAGCACGCGCTCCCAGTGGCCGCCGCCGTCGCGCGAGCGGTAGACGCCGCGCATCTCGTTGGGCCCGAAGACGTGCCCGAGGACGGCGGCGTAGACGAGGTCCGGGTCCTTCGGATGGATGCGGATACGTGGGATCTGCCGCGAGTCGGCGAGCCCGGCGAACTTCCAGGTCTTGCCGGCGTCGGTCGACCGCCACACGCCGTCGCCGTGCGAGACGTTGCCGCGCACCGTCACCTCGCCGCCGCCGGCGTAGACCACGTTGGGGTCCCAGTCGGAGGCCGCCACGGCGCCGATCGAGCCGCCGAAGTAGCCGTCCGATACGTTCTTCCACGTGCCGCCGCCGTCCGTGGTCTTCCAGACGCCGCCGCCGGTGCCGCCGAAGTAGTAGGTGTTACGGTCCGCCGCGAGACCGGTGACGGCCGCCACCCGGCCGCCGCGGTAAGGCCCGACCTCGCGCCACTTGAGGGCCTTGAACAGCGCCGGATCGACGGCCGGTCTGGCCGCGGGCGAGGCGGCCGGCCGCGGCGCCTTCGCCGCGAGCGGCGAGGCCAGGACGGCGACGAGGAGCGGGGACAGCAAAACAGAGCGCCAAGAGAAGATTTCTTTCATGTTCTGGGAAGGCTCCGTGACAAGTTCGCCGCTTTCTACCACAGCGGCGGGCTGAATCTATCGCGAGAGGAGCTTTTCGTAGGGGCGGGCTTCTGCCCGCCATAGACGTTGCGGGCGGGGACAAGCCCCGCCCTTACGAAGCATCCAGCGGCCGGGAGACTACCGGTAATCCTGGACGGACAGCTTCTCGAACGGCAGGCCGAAGGGATGGAAGAGGTTGAAGACCACGCCGGGGAAGTGCGGATCGAGCACCTCGGCGGCGTAGCGCAGGAAGAACGGCCCCCACTCCTCGATCTCGGAGGTGCCGCTCTCGATCACCTGGTAATCCTCGACCCCGATACCCAGCTTCTCGGCCACGGCCTCGACGCTCAGCCCCTTGTTCTCGCGGTGCTGGCGGATCAACTCCCCGGCCTGTCCCGGCCGCGTGTCCGCCCAGCGGCCGGTGGTGGCGAACATGCGGCTGGTGGGCACGCCGAGCGTCACCGCCAGCTCGCGGATGAGGGGTCCCCACTTTTCGGCCGACGATTCGCCCGCTTCGATTCCCAGATACCGGTCCACCGGTATCTCGAGCTTGCCCGCCAATTCCTCAGGCGAGAGCCTCTTGCGCTCCCGCTCCTTCATCAGCACTTCTCCCTGTTTCACCGTCGTCTCCTTCCCGAAAGGTTCCGCGACAGGTCCCCGGCGGCCTGCGCGGCGCCGGAACGGTCGATCCCCCTGCTTTAGCTGAGTGCGGGCCAGGCGCCCGGGCGGGACACCCGGACTACCGCCGCTCCGCGGAAAGCGCTTTCAGGGCGTCGATGGGCCGCCGGTCGGGGCTCATCAGCTTGATGGCGCGGCGCAGGTGGCTCTCGGCCTCGTCGCGGTCGCCGAGCTGGCGGTGGATCTCTCCCGCGTAGTACGCCGCCAGGCCGCAGCCCGGATCACGCCGCAGGGTCTCGCGCAGCTCCTGCAGCGCCCGGTTGGCGTGGGCCGTCGAGGCGAGGAACCGGCAATAGGCGAGCTCGGCGGCGTAGAGGCTGTTCTGCGGATCGCAGTCGGCGGCGAACTCGAGCAGCAGCAAGGCCTCGCGGACCTTGCCGCCGTCCATCAGCGCCTTGCCTTTCTTGTACTGGGCTTCGGAGTCGAGCAGGTCCGTCTTGATGGCGAAGCTCGCGGTGGGCTTCTTCGCCCGCTCCTCGCGCAGGGTCTTGCGCCGGAAGAGCAGCGTGCCGCGCTGCTCGCCGTCGGCCAGCTCGGCATAGGCGCGGGCGCCGGCCAGGAAGAGATCGCGCGCCTTCTCGGCGAGGTCCGGCGGGTCGAGATCCCACGGCGCGAAGCGGCGGGAGAAGGCGAGGAACCGCTCCGCGAAGAGCGCCGGCGTGCCGTCCTCGGGCACGCCCAGGAGGTCGAAAGAGTCCTGGCGGCGGTAGGAGAGGTAGGCGTGCATGATCTCGTCGCGCCGCCGCTCCAGCTCCGGCGTGCGGACGGCCGCGGTGTCGGCGGTAGGCACCGGCGCGGTCGAGAAGGCGGCGGGCGGCGGCACCACCACGGGCCGGCGCAGCGAGCCGGTATCGCTGAGGAAGTCCCGCGGCAGGCTGTCCACCGGCGCCGCCACGCCCAGCGTGCAGAAGGCATAGAGCAGGCGGGCGAGCTCGTCGGCCGGCAGGCCGGTCAGCTCCGCCAGCTCGCCGAGCCGCCGGCCGTCCCGCAGGGCCTCGGCGAGCTGGCTCTGCCGCGGAGTGAGGCGGAGCTCGTCGAGAGGAAACGGCGGCGCCGGATGGAGAGCCAGCTTCTTGCCCACCAGCGGGCCCACCGCGAGGTCCACCTCCTCCTGGGGAACGAAACGGGTGAGCCCGGTGAGGATGAGCTGCGGCACCTTGACCTTGAGCGACGACTCGGGGGCGGGAGCCTCGTCGAGCCAGCGGAATTCGCCTTCGGTCCAGGTGAAGAGGTCCAGCAGCTTCTTCGCCAGGTTCTGCTGCAGGATCTTGAAGAGCTCCGCCGCCGTCACCTGGCCGTCCTCGACGAGGATGACGCCGAAGGGAACGCCGCGGCCGGCCGAGCGCGCGAGGCAGGAGGTGAAGTCCTCCTCGCTCAGCTTGCCCTCCAGCACCATGTAGCGGCCGAGGGTCTCGTGCGCGAGGTTCGAGCGGCAGTCCACCGGCACGCCGTTTTCGAACAGGATCCGCTTCCAGACCTGGCGCCGCCGCACCTCCAGCACCAGCGTGTGGTGCTGGAAGGCGTGGGCGAGCAGGAGGGGAGCGATGGAGACCCCCGGAAGGCTCCCCTCCCGCAGGCGGGCGATCTCCTGCAGTCGCTCGGGCGTCGGGATCACGTCGTATGCTCTTCGCGGTTGGAAAGGCGAGAGAAGTATATATGCAGCCTCGCCCGGCGCTCCCGCACCGGGCTGCCGAGACGTCGCCCAGAGGGCGATTCGCTTCAGCGAAGCGACGTTTCCATAGCCCGGTGCGGGAGCGCCGGGCGGAAGGAGGGACGCGAGGAATGACCGTAGAGAAACACGTAGAGATGCTCTTCGACGGTCCCGAGGACGGGCAGACGGTCGTCCTCGCTCACGGCGCCGGGGCGCCGATGGATTCCACCTTCATGAACATCGTCGCGCGGGGGCTGGCGGCGGCGGGGCTGCGCGTGGCCCGCTTCGAGTTTCCCTACATGAGGCGGCGGCGGGAAACCGGCGAGCGGCGGGCGCCGGACCGCGAGCCGGCGTTGCGGGAGGCGTGGCTGGCGGCCATCGCGGCCCTCGGCGG
>DATBGJ010000130.1:0-9102 GCA_036558045.1 Thermoanaerobaculia bacterium | reverse complement strand
CTGATGCAGTTCCCCGCTCTGCCGGGCCTGCTCACAGAATGCGCAATCGCGCCGCTCACCTGATGAGCACTTTGCAGAACCGACAGGCCGGGAGCGATGAGAAAAGCGAGCTATCTAATTGTTCCACCGGTGCTTAGCTCGTTCAGACGGCGCGGGATCGCGTCCAACCTGACCGCCGTCATCCTCAACCTGACCGCGGTCACCCTGAGGATGACTCAAGTCATGTTCAAGCTGACAGCGAGTCACGTTAAGGATGACTCAAGTATTGTTCAAGCTGACGGGGGTCAGGTTGAACATGACCGCAGTCATCCTCAGCATGACCGCAGTCATGCTCGATGCGAACCGGAACAGGCCCGGCTAGCTCACCAGCTTCTTCACCACAAAGAGAGCCAGACCGGCGCTGTCCCCGTCCTCGACTACCAGGATGTCCGCCGTGAACGAGGCCCTGCGGCCGAGGCCGAGGCGCCCGCAGGAGTTGTTGAAGGCCGAGCCGAGGCAGGCGATGAAGACGTCCTGGTCGAAAGCCTTCTTCGAGTGGACCACGACGATGCGGAAGGGCGTACCGTCGCTCAGGAAGTCGGTGCTGTCCACGAAGACGATGGAGCCGATGACGGTGGCCTCGGCCTTGTCCGTGCGCGGCACGGCCTTGAGCAGAGCATCCGTCTCCACGATCCGGCCGTCCATCTGCCGGGCATAGTTCTCCAGCGCCTTCTCGACGGCGGCGCCGGAGGGGGTCATCCGCTGCTGAGCACCGGCGGCGCCAGCGAACGCGAAGAGCATAATCACCAGCACGACGCAGAGTCGCTTGGTCATCTCATACCTCCCATGGGTCTGGAGCGTCCGATCATCTCACGTCTTCAGGATGAGATGTCGGACGTCCGAGATCCATTTCAGGTGGGCTTGGAGGAGGCTTGAGGGATCGAGATCCGCACCGCTTCATTGACGGTGCAGCACTCGGCATAGAGGAACTCGAGGATCTCGTGCAGGACCTCGACGTCGGCGCGATAGCGCAGGAAGCGGCCTTCGCGGTGCTGCTCGATGAGCTTCTCCTTCAGCAGGGCGTCGAGGTGGTGCGAGAGCGTCGAGGGCGGAATGTTCAAATCCTGCTGGATCTCGCCCGCCACCATGCCGCGCGGGTGGGACTTGAGAAGGCGCCGCACGATCTCCAGCCGCACCTCGTGGCCGAGCGCTCCGAAACGGCTGGCATGGCGGCGGACGTCCGGCTTCATGATTCGACTTTACCGGCAGCGTGGTCAGGGGTCAACGGCGCCCGGCCGGGACCTCGCGCGATCGTCCAGGCGTAGGCGGCGAGCGTCGCGGGAATGAGCCAGGCGGCCGCCGCGCCACCTTGGAAGCCGCCATACGGGCTGGCGATCTCCGCCCCGAAGGCGAGTATGAGAGCCACCAGGAGGACCAGAACCGGCAGCAGGCCGGCGGCCATCCAGACCACCCGCGCCCACGGCCGGCGGGGCGGCACGAGAGCGAGGGCGGCCGCGGGCAGGAGCAGCACGGAAAACACCGGCGCGAGGAAGATCGCCAGCAACAGGAAGAGGCGGAAGAGGAAGCCTGGCAGATAGACGCGCATCTGCCGGCTGCGATCGGCGGCTGAGGCTCCGCGCCAGCGTCCGGGACGACCGCGGAAGACCAGCAGCACCCAGAGCAGAAAACCCATCCAGATCAGATCGCGCCGCAGCCAGACGCGGCCGAAGAGGACGAGGTACTGATCCTCGGGCAGCGGCCGGCCCGCCAGGGCGTCCAGCCGCCGCACGGCCGCGGCCACGGCTTGCGTCCAGCGCTCGAGGCGGTGCGCGTCCAACCGCGCGGCGACGTCGGTGAACCGGTGGTAGGCGGGATCTTCGGCGAGGAAAGAGCTGTCCGAGAGGGTAATGGAAGGCACGTCCCACTGCAGAAAGGATTCACTGTCGGAGCCATAAAGGATCCTCGCGGAGCGGAAGACGAGCTGGGCGAGCAGAGGGAACCGATGGTCCGCCATGACGAGGGGCCAATCGACGGCCTCGCCGCTCCTCAGCGCCGCGTGGACCAGCCAGCCGGGAGCCAGCTTCCGCTCGCCGGTTCCGGGGTGCCGCGCCGGCAAGCTCAGGATCACGCCGCCGCCGCTGCCACGCCAGCCGACCATCTCCAGGTTCAGATCGGCCAGCATGCGCTCCCTCGCCTCGGCAGGGAGGCTCGCCAGCCAGGCCCTGCTGCCGCGCAGGCCGGTCTCCTCGCCATCGAAGAGGACGATCCGCACGGTGTGCCGCAGAGGCGTGCGGCGCAGGTCGGCCGCGGCGGCGATGGCCAACCCGCAGCCGGAAGCGTCGTCGCCGGCGCCAGGGCTGTAGGGCACCGTGTCGTAGTGGGCCGAGAGCACGATCTCTCCCGGACTCTCTCCCGGCAGCACTCCTTCCACGTTGATCAGGTCGCGCTGGCGGATGGCCCGCACCCGCGCGAGCCCGGCACGCCGCAGGGCGAGGAGGAGATGATCCGCGGCTCGCTTGCGGGCCTGCGCGTCTGATCGCGGTCCCAACGCGGCGAGCGATGCCGCCACCTCCTGCGCGGAGAGGGACGCGGAAGCGGGTTTCCCGACACCCTGGGCGCGCAGCGGCGTGACAGCCAACTGCAGACAGACGAGGGCGGTGATGATCCGCGGCCGGCGGCGCATCGCGGCATCGTAGCAGCGGAATCCTGCCGGAAAGCGCGCTATTCGGCCCGGGAAGCACCTTCGTTGATGAATGACATTTCATCGGTCAAGGACTGCCGGAGCGAGGGCCGCTCCGCCGGAGGGACTGTCCGTGGTCCGTCCGGCGTCCCCGCGTGCCGGATCTCTGCTCGGGGAGCTCTTCCGGCGCTCGCCAAACGGCGGCGGCTGGCGTATACTGTGCGCAATTTCGCAGCAACGAGACGGGCGGAGCGATGGCCGGGGCGAATCCTCGGCGCCGGGCCAACGGCCGGCGTGGCGCTCCGTGCCGGCTGCGCCCGGAGAGCAGGGGAGCATGAAGCCGTCCAACCTCAGCCCTTTCACGCGATCTCTCTGGTTCACGGCGGCGATCGCGGCGACGGTGCTGGTCGTCGCGCTGCTGCTGGTGTACGACCTGGTGGCGGTGGCGGACGATCCCCTGCTCGCGCGCCAGATCGGTTGGAACCTGCTGTTCATCGGGCTCTCGGCCGGCGCCCTGGCGGCGGGCGCGGCCTGGTGGGTGGTGCAGCGGATCAACCGCCCTCTGCGCCGGCTGGCCCTGACGATGTCCGAGATGGCGCGCACGGGCGAGCTGCGCAGCGACTTCGCGACGGCCGGCGGCGGCACCGAGGTGCGCCTGATCGAGGAGACCCTGCGGGCGCTGACGACCTCGCTGGAGGAATCGCTGCACGCCCGCGAACGCTCCTACGTCGAGGCGGTGGGCGCCGTGGTGACGGCCGCGGATGCCCGCGATCACGAGACGACCGGGCACTCGTTCCGCGTCGCCCTCTACGCCACCACCCTGGCGAAGGCGATGGGCATCCACGGCGAGGAGCTGAAGGCGATCGAGTGGGGAGCCCTGCTCCACGACGTCGGCAAGATGGTGGTGCCGGACGAGATCCTGCGCAAGGTCGGACCGCTCACCGACGGCGAGTGGCACATCATGAAGCAGCATCCGAACTGGGGGTTCGACATGCTGGCGGAGGTCAGCTTCCTCCAGCCGGCGGTGCTCGACATCATCTACTGCCACCACGAGCATTGGGACGGCGCCGGCTATCCGCGCGGCCTCGCCGGCGAGAGCATCCCCCTGAGCGCCCGCATCTTCGCCGTGGTGGACACCTACGACGCCATCACCTCGGACCGGCCGTACCGCCGCGCGCGCGGCCACCAGACGGCCGCCGGCGAGCTGCAGCGCGTGGCCGGCACGCAGCTCGATCCGCGCATCGTCGAGGCCTTCCTCGACATCCCCGAAGTCGAGCTGCGCCGCCTGCGCGAGCTCTGCAAGCGCGTGCATCCCGGCCTCAGCCTCCCCGCCGACCTGCTCGACTCCCTGGCCGAGCCGGAGATGCGGAGCGATTTCAGGTTCTAGGCCCGGTAGGAAAAGGATAAAAAGGATTTCAAGGATAAAAAGGACAACAGCTCCTTTAGTGGAGCCTTGTTGTCGTTGTCATCCTTGGCATCCTTTTCGTCCTTTCAAGGGATTCCATACCGCCGGCGTTTCTCCCACAGCGCCTTGCGGCTGATGCCGAGCAGCCCGGCGGCGCGCCCCTGGTGGCCGCGCGTGTAGGCGAGGGCGTTGCGGATCTGCTCCTTCTCCACCTCCAGCAGCGGCCGCGGCCGGGTCTCCAGGAACCCTTCGGGCGGCGGCGGATCGACCGCGCCGCCGCCGCCGAGGATCAGCCCGCGCTCGAGGGTATTGCGGAGCTGCCGCAGGTTGCCCGGCCATGGATGCTCCAGCATCCAGGCGCGGGCGCGCGGCGCGAGGGCGGGGCCGGGATGGCCGAAGCGCTCCCCGAGATCGGCGAGGAGATGGTCGAGGACCGCCGGCAGGTCGGCGCGGCGCTCGCGCAGCGGCGGCACGCGAAAGGCGAGCACCTCCAAGCGGTAGAAGAGATCGGCGCGGAAGAGCTCGCGGGCGACGCGGCGCGGCAGGTCCTCGGAGCCGATGGCGACGAAGCGGACGCGCGCCTCCACCTCGCCGCCGCCCAGGGGAGCGTAACGCCGCTCCGCCACCAGGCGCAGGAGCTTCGGCTGCGCCGCGAGCGGCAGCTCCTCGACCTGATCGAGGACGAGCGTGCCGCCCTCGGCGCGCGCCACGCGCCCTTCGCTCGGCCGCTCCGCTCCGGTGAAGGCCCCGGCGCGAAAGCCGAAGAACTCGCTCTCGAAGAGCGTGCTCGGAATCGCTCCCGGGTCCACCTCGACGAGAGGTCCCGCCGCCCGGGGGCTCGCGCCGTGGAGGGCGCGGGCCACCGTCGAGCGGCCGCTGCCGGGCTCGCCGAGGAGCAGCACCGGCGCGTCCGTCGCGGCGGCGCGGTCGATGCCCCGCAGACTGGCGGCGAGGGCCGGAAAGTCGAGCAACAGGCGGGGCAGGGAGAGAGGCGAGGCCGCAGTCACGCGCGGAGCTCGGCCGTCACGTCGGGAGCGTCTCCCCACAGGCGCTCGAGGGCGTAGTGCCGCCGCGGCTCCTCCTGGAAGACGTGGACCACGAGGTCTCCATAGTCGAGCAGCACCCACTGCGCGCGGTTGTAGCCCTCGACGTGGAGGGGGCGGACCCGGTGCTCGCGCAGCTTCTCCTGCACGGCGTCGGCGATCGCCTGCACCTGGCGTTCGCTGGTGCCGCCGCAGATCACGAAGTAGTCGGTGAAGTCGCTGATCTTCTGCAGGTGGAGAACCTTCAGATCCACCGCCTTGCGATCCTCGGCGGCGGCGACGGCTTCTCGAACTCTCTGGACGGTGTCGGTGAGGGAGATGGGCTCGGGATTCATCTGTAGAGGGCGTATTTGTGCAGGTATCGTACCACCAAGTCCGGCACGGCTCCCGGCGGCAGCGGCAAGCCGACCGCCAGGAGCTGCCGCAAACGGGTCGACGACACGTCGACCTCGGGCTGCCGCAGCAGCAGGACGCGATCGGTGCGCGCCAGCGCGGCCACCTCGGGATCGAGAGCCACGGCGTCGAGCTCCCAGCCCGGACGGGCGAGGACGGCGAGCCGGGCCGCCCGCGGGATCTCCCGCCAGCGCACCCAATGATGCAGATCGGCCAGGGAGTCGCCGCCGATGAGCAGGAAGAGCTCGGCGCCCGGCATTGCGCTCTGGAAGTGCTCCAGAGTCTCGATGGTGAAGGCCGGCCGGTCGAGGGTCAGCTCGTGCGGCGAGGCATAGAGCCCCTCCTCGCCGAGGAGAGCGAGCTCGACCATGGCGTAGCGGGCAAGGGGCGGCGCCAGGACGCGGCCCGGCTTGTGGGGGGGCCTGGCCGTCGGCAGGTAGATCACCCGATCGAGCCCGAGCGCCCGCCGCGCCTCGCGCACCGGCTCGACGTGGCCGCGGTGGATCGGATCGAAGCTGCCGCCGAAGAGGCCGATCTTCACCGCCGCTCCCCCGCCGCCTCCAACCGCCGCGCCAGCTCCGAGATCAGCCGCGGCACGCCTTCGCCGGTGGCGGCGCTGATCTCCATGTACGGCAGGTCCCGCTCGCCGGCCGCCCGCCGCAGCTCCTCCCGCCGCTCCGGGACCGCGGCGTCGAGCTTGCTCCCCACGATCAGCCGCGGACGCTGCATCAGCTCCGGGTTGAAGGCGGCCAGCTCGCGCTCGACGGTGGCGAGATCGGCCGCGGCGCTCCCCTCGGGATTCGCGAGCTCCACCAGGTGCAGCAGCACCCGGCAGCGCTCGACGTGGCGGAGGAACTGGATGCCGAGGCCCGCTCCCTCGGCCGCGCCGGCGATCAGCCCCGGCAGGTCGGCGATGACGAACGGCTCGGAGAGGGGACCCTCGGCGACCACGCCGAGCTGCGGCACCAGGGTGGTGAACGGATAGTCGGCGATCTTCGGCCGCGCCGCCGAGACGGTGCTGATCAACGTCGATTTGCCGGCGTTGGGCAGCCCGATCACGCCGACGTCGGCGAGGAGCTTGAGCTCCAGCCGCAGGCGGCGCTCTTCCCCCTCCTGGCCCGGATCGGCGCGGCGCGGCGCCTGGTTGGTGGCGGTGGCGAAGCGGGCGTTGCCCCGCCCGCCGCGGCCGCCGGCGGCGACGAGCAGGCGCTGGCCGTCCTCCAGGATCTCCCCCACCCTCTCGCCGCTCTCCTGGTCGATGGCCACGGTGCCGAGAGGGACCGGCACCGCGAGGTCTTCCCCGTCCTTGCCGGCGCGGTTGGAGCCCTCGCCATGGCGGCCCCGGTCGGCGGCGTAGAGCGAGGCGAAGCGCAGGTGATAGAGGGTGTTGCGGTTGGCCTGGCCGACCAGATAGACCGATCCGCCGTCGCCGCCGTCGCCGCCCGAGGGGCCGCCCCGCGGCACGTACTTCTCGCGGCGGAAGGCGACACAGCCGTTCCCGCCGCGTCCCGCCCGGACGTCGATGGTGGCTTCGTCGAGGAAGATCAAGATCGGTGCGAAGAGGTGGCGGTCACTCGGCGGCGCCGGCGGTTCCGCTCTCGGCGGGCAGCAGGATGTGGACGTAGGTCCCGCGCCGCCCCCGGTTCTGGAACTTCACGATGCCGTCGATCTTGGCGAAGAGGGTGTCGTCCTTGCCGCGGCCGACGTTGTTGCCGGGGAAGAACTTGGTGCCGCGCTGCCGCACGATGATCGAGCCGCCGGTCACCCGTTCGCCGCCGAAGGCCTTCACCCCGAGGTGCTGCGGATTGGAGTCGCGGCCGTTGCGGCTGGAGCCCTGTCCCTTTTTGTGTGCCATGAGCTGATACCTCTCTCTCGCCGGCTCCTAGGAGGCCGGCAACTCGATGCCTTCGATGCGCACCCGGTGCAGGTGCTGGCGGTGGCCGGTCGTGCGGCGGTACGTCGTGCGCTTCTTCTTCTTGAAGACGCGGATCTTGGGGCCCTTCACCTCGCCCACCAGGGAGGCGGTGACGGCGGCGCCGTCGAGCGCCGGCTTGCCGTGCCGGGGACCCTCGTCGCCCGCCACCATGAGCACCCGGTCGAAACGCACCGCGCCATCCTCTCCCGGCGCGGAGAGGAGCTCGATATCGATCACGTCGCCCGGCGCGACGCGGTATTGCTTGCCACCACTTTCAATCACTGCATACATTGGATTTGCTCCCGGAGTCCGTCCGAAGACGCGTGGACCGCGAACCATAGCATGGCCGGGGAAGTTCGGTCAACGAGCCGCAAGGGGCCGCCGGCGGCGCGAAGACGCTGAAGCTGCGGCAACGATCGGATCGGAGGTCCCGGTACCTTTCTTGCTCTTGCTATCCTCTCGCCATGCTGGCCCGCCTCTTCCTCCTCGCCACCGCCCTCTACCTGCGCCTGCTCGGCGCCCGGCGGAAGCGGCTGCGCAAGGGCGCGCTGACCCTCGTCTACTACGATGTCGGTCCCCGGGACGGCGAGCCCTGGGTGCTGCTCCACGGCCTCGGCTCGGTCGCCGCGGGCTGGAGCCCCGTCATGCGCGCCCTGCGGCGGAGCTGCCGCCTGCTGGTGCCCGAGCTCTCGGCCCTCGGCGGCACCGAGTGCCCCGGCGGCGGGCTCGACATGCGGCAGGGAGTCGAGATCCTCACCGAGCTGACGGAACGGGAATTCGGCCGCCGGCCCGTCACCGTGGCGGGCCTCAGCCTCGGCGGCTGGATGGCGGCGCGGCTCGCCCTCGCCCACCCCGAGCGGGTCTCCCGCCTGGTGCTGATCGACGCCGGCGGCTATCACGACCAGGACTGGGGCCGCATCCAGTCGCTGGTGACCATCGAGGACCTCGCCGGCGTCGACCGGCTCTACCAGGCGCTGTTCGTGCGGGTGCCCTGGCTGATGCGCGTCTCCCGCGCCGCCTTCCTCAAGGCCTACACCTCGCCGGGGGTGAAGCTCGTCCTCTCCAGGCTCAGCGAGGCGGACACCTTCGGCGACGCCGACCTCGCCCGCCTGCCGATGCCGGCGGCGCTGATCTGGGGTGAGGGGGACGGGATCTTCGCCGTCGAGACGGCCAGGGCCATGGCCGCCGCCCTTCCCC
Source organism: Thermoanaerobaculia bacterium (assembly GCA_036558045.1). GTDB lineage: Bacteria > Acidobacteriota > Thermoanaerobaculia > Multivoradales > UBA5704 > DATARR01. The sequence goes on along the minus strand of DATBGJ010000130.1, from coordinate 490 downwards.
GGCCGCATCTGGACGTGCTGCCGGGCTGCGGCCACGCCCTCCACCTCGAGTGCCCGCGGGCCTTGATCCGCGCGCTGCAGCGCTTCCGCCGGGCTACGTCCGCGGAAGAGAGCCCGCAGCGCCACGCTCTGCCCGCCTCCGCCGCCGGCCGGCGGGTTTAGACTGTCCCGCGCGAAGGAGGCGATCCCCCCATGGCCATGCCGGAGTACCTCATCTGCCTGGAGTGCGAGACCCCTTGCTATGTCTTCGAATGGGAAGACGACAAGGTCACCGAGGCCCTCTGCCAGATGTGCGGCAATGACGATCCCGAGCAGTTCGCTTTGCCGGAAGACATCGAGGAGCTGATGGATACTCCGAGTTGAGTCTTCGCACCTAAGATTCAAGCCGTTCCCTTCTTTTTCACTCCCGACAGAAGAAGTTTTTCCTTGCAGATCAGAGGTTTAGACTTCTTATGACTTCATCGAGCTAAGATTTTGCAGAAAGAGGGTTG
>DATBGJ010000129.1:0-7475 GCA_036558045.1 Thermoanaerobaculia bacterium | reverse complement strand
TTGACGACCATCCAAAGAGCCGGAAGCCACTTGTCCAGCCCGAGGGGGGAGTCCTCAAAGATCGTCCCCACCTTGACGGAAAACTGCTTCTTGCAGCCCCGGCACTTCCACAGGCGGCGGGTCTGGAGGAACAGCGGATTGCCTGCCTCGCACCGGGGGCAGATAACGCCGTTCGGCCAGCGCAGGTTAGCCACGAAGGCGAGGCAAACGTCGGGATCTTCAAAGTACCGGATGGCGCCGGTCAGAGTCTCAGGAACGGTTCCGGTGGTGTCCATGCCGAGGACTGTACCAGAGACTCGCGGGTGAGTCAAGTATATTGTTGCCCTCCGAAACCTCACCCCCTGGCCCCCTCTCCAGCTAGCTGGAGAGGGGGATACGGACCTTACGGCGCACAGGCTGTCACCGCCACCTCGTCCAGCAGCCAGCGGTCGGGTGTATCCGCGGGAACGTCTCCGGCCGAAAAGAACAGGCGCAACGTCCGTCCTCCACAGCCGGCGACACCACCCGCGGCGGCGTTGCACACGGCGTCGAGGTCCACCACGGTGTTCACGGGCGAGGAGTCCACGCCGCGGAAGAGCGCCTTCTCGCGTCCCGGACCGGCGAGGATCGCCGCGGCCGGCACGGCCACCGCCGGACCGCCGTCCACCGACACCGCGAGAGAGCCGGCGTTGAGGCCGCTCGCGAAGCGCCGCTGGTGCCAGAACGAGAGGCGGGTCTCCGTGGCTCCCTCGGGCACCGCGACGCTCGCCGCGGCGGTGCCGCTGCCCGCGGCGAGCAGCTCCTTGGTCTGGCAGACCGCGCTCTTCGAGCTCTCGATCCGCGCCGTCCAGATCTCCTCCTTGACGCCGCTGCGCCGGTCCGTCCAGGAGGGGAAGAAAGTGCCCGCGATTCCCGAGAGAGCGTTGTAGTCGCCGAACTGGAAGCCGTTGAACGAGCCATCGCCGTCGCTCGACGTCGAGGTAATGCGGAACGGCGCGCTCCAGGTCACCCCGTCGTTGAACGAGGATTGATACCAGACGTTGACGTTCGTCCGCGCCTCGCCCACCGTGTCGTAATAGATGAGATGGAGCGCTCCCGTCGTATCGTCGACGAGCAGCGCCGGCATGAACTGATCGTTCTTCGCCGCCTGGTTGTTGAGCATCCGCGGCTTGGCCCAACGCACGCCGCCGTCGGTGGAGCGGGTGAACCAGATGCGCGTCTTGCAGATCGACGCGGTGTTGGAGAACGGCTCATCCGACGCCGACTTGCAGCCGCGGGCGCCGGTGAGATCCGTCCACACGGCGTAGACGAGATTTTTCTTGCCGCTCTGATAGGCGGCGCCGCTCACGTAGAGCGGCGCGCCCCGCCGGACCTGGGCGGGGATGGGCATGATGAAAGCGTCGAACGTGGTGGCGATCCTGATCGGCTTCGAGAAGGAAGCACCGCCGTTCGTCGAGCGGCTGAAGAAGATCCGGCGCAGCGCGGGATCGGGCCAGAAGGCGAAGACGGTGCCGGCGCCGTTGGTCTTGATGTCGGAGCCGATGCCGTACAGCGTTTCGCCCGCGCTCACCCGCAACGGCTCGCCCCAGGCGCCGGTCGGGCCCGTCCGGCGGTTCACGTAGATGAACGCGCCGTTGTGCCAGATGACGTAGACGTTGTCCTTGAACGGGGAATGCTCGCCGTGGTCCGTCCAGACCATCTGCCGGTCGGCGCCGGTCTGCTCGCCCGAGATGGTGTCGTCGCTCTGCCAGTTGGCGCCGCCGTCGGACGACTTGAAGGTGCGCAACTTCAGGGTCAGATCATCCGAACCGATGACGACGCCGATGGCGGTGGCCCAGGCCGTGCCGTCGGAGGTCCAGTCCACGGCCGGATCGGACTGGAAATGATCGTCGGCGACCGGCGGCAGCTTGCTCTGATTCCAGGTCGCGCCGCCGTCCGCGGAGTAGTGGATGGCCATCCGTCCGTGACCCGAGAGCTCGTTGGAAGAGGCGATGATCCGGCTCGGGTTCCAATAGTTGACGCGGATGTCGGACTCGGCGCGGGGCTCGATCTGTTCTCCCGAGATGCGGATGTTCTCCCCCGCGCTGGCCGCCTTCTCGTGCGCCGCCGCGGCGTCCGCTCCCGGCTCGGCCGGCCGCAGGTCCGGATGATGCACCAGCCACTCGTAGACGTCCTTGAGCGCCAGCGGATAGCCGCCCGTGGGGTTCGCCGCGGAGTATTCGTCGTCCGCATGGCTCTTGCGCCAGAGCACCCGCAGCCAAGGCGGCACGCCGGCCTTGTCGCGGACCTCCTCGGACCGCAGCATCTGGAAGTCCTGGTTTCGCGCGATGAGCCTGGCGAGGGCGCTGCCCGGCGGCACCCGGTCCGCGGCGAGCTGCTCCGCGAGCGAAGGCCAGGGGGGCCGCGCGAGGGCGGGCTCGGCCGCTGAACAGATCAGAGCTAGGAGGATGAGGATTGGAAGGAGCTGCCTGCGCATCGAAGACCTCCGGGTACGTCACCCAAGAAGTGACGGCACGATGGTTTCCATTTCAGCTTCCCCGATTTTACCTCGCCGGAAGAACGCTGTCACGCGCGGGCCTCGCTCCTACCCCGCCGCCGACCGCCTCCGGAACCGGTCCGCCGCCAGCCAGAGGATCCCCACGCCCATGAGGGAGAGGGCGAGGAACTGCTTCCACAGCGCGCCGAGGCCCGCGCCCTTGAGGAAGATGCCGCGCACGATCTCCAGGTAGTGGCGCATCGGGTTGGCGAGCGTCAGCCAGCGGAAGACGGCGGGCATGCTGCTCACCGGGAACATGAAACCGGAGAGGAGCATGGTCGGCATGAAGACGAGGAATACGGCCATGAAGGCTTCCTGCTGCGTCCGTGAAATGGTGGAAATGAAGAGCCCGACTCCCAGAGCCGAGAAAATGTACAGGATGCTCGCGGCGAGCAGCAGCAGCGCGCTGCCGCGGAACGGCACCTTGAACCAGAGGAGGGAGACGGCCATGATCAGCACGAGGTCCACGAGGCCGATCAAGGCGAAGGGGATGGTCTTGCCGAGGATCAGCTCGCCGGGAGTGAGCGGGCTCACCAGGAGCTGCTCCAGCGTGCCGATCTCGCGCTCGCGTACGATGGCGAGCGCGGTCAGCAGGAGACAGACCAGGATCAGCAGCGCCCCCATCACGGCCGGCACGTTGTAGACGCGGCTCTCCAGGTCCGGATTGAACCAGGCGCGCGCCCGCAGGTCTACGGCGGGCGGCGACAGAGAGGGAAAGCGGCGCGCCGTCCAGCTCTGCACGATGCGCCCGGCGTAGCCCTGGGCCACCGTGGCCACGTTGGAGTTGGTGCCGTCGAAGAGGAGCTGCACGTGAGCGGTGACGCCGCGCCGCAGGTCGCGGGCGAAGCCGGCGGGGATCACCAGGCCGAGCACCGCCTCGCCGCGATCGATGGCGCGCACCAGGTCCGCCGGACGGCGCGAGACGCCGGCCACGCGGAAATATCCCGAGGCGGTGAAGGCCTCCACCAGGTCGCGGGACTCCCGGCTGCCGTCGTCGTCGATCACGAAAGTCGCCACGTCGCGCACATCGGTCGACACCGCATAGCCGAAAGCGAGGAGCTGGATCACCGGCGCCACGAAGAGCACGCGGCTCAGCCGCGGATCCCGGAAGACCTGCCGGAATTCCTTGCGCACCATCTCGAAGACGCGCTCGAGCTTGGCCCTCAATCCAATTCCTTTCTGAACTTCACCACCGCGAGACCCAGCCCGGCCGCGGCAAAGGCGAGCATCAGGAGGCCCTGCGTCCACAGCACTCCCAGCCCGACGCCCTTGAGGAAGATGCCGCGCGTGACCACCAGGAAGTAGCGCGCTGGAATCAGGTAGGAGATCGCCTGCAGCGGCGCCGGCATCGCATCGATCGAGAACATGAAGCCGGAGAGGAGCATGGTCGGCAGGAAAGTGGCCACCATCGCGAGCTGAGTGGCCAGTACCTGGGACTTGGCGACCGCCGAGATGAACATGCCGAGCCCGAGGGCGCCCATGAGGAAAAGGAACGAGAGGACCATCAGCAGAACGGCGCTGCCCCGGAAGGGCACGGCGAAGAGGAGCACGCCGAGCGCCGAGCTGGCGACGACGTCCACCAGGCCGATGCCGAGATACGGCAGCAGCTTGCCGAGCACCACCTCCAAGCGGCTCACCGGCGTCGCGGCGAGCTGCTCCATCGTGCCGCGTTCCCACTCGCGCGCGATGGTCAGCGAGGTGAGCATGGCGGCGATGACCATCATGATCACCGCCACCAGGCCGGGAACGATCATGTTGCGGCTCGCCAGCTCCTCGTTGAACCAGACGCGCGATTCGGCGCTCACCGGCGGCGCCACGGACCTTCCCCGCAGCTCGACCCGCGCCGACCACGTGCGCACCACCGCCTCGCTGTAGCCGAGCGCGATCGTCGCCGTGTTGGCGTCGCTGCCGTCCACGATGGCCTGGAGGCTCGCCGTGCGGCCGGCGCCGAGATCGCGGGCGAAGCCGGGCGGAATCACCAGCACGAGCTGCGCGCCGCCGCGCTCCATGAGCGAATCGACGTCGCCGCTCCGTTCCAGGAAGGCGGCGAGATTGAAGTAGCCGGAAGCGCGGAAGGCGTCCACCAGCTCGCGGCTGGCGGCGGAGCGGTCCTGGTCGAGGACGGCCAGACGGATGTCGCGCACGTCCCAGGAGATGGCGTAGCCGAAGAGGATGAGCAGCAGCACCGGCAGCGCGAAGGCGAGCGCCAGGCTGCGCGGATCGCGCCGGAGCTGGATCAGCTCCTTGCGCGCCATGGCGAGAAGGCGCGTGGGCTCAATCAACGACCGCTCCTCCCGCCTTCTCCACCAGCGCCACGAAGACGTCCTCCAGCGACGGTTGGATCGGCTCGACGCTCTCGACCTCGATCCCCTTCTTCTCCAGCAGGGAAGGGATGCGCGAGCGCGCCGCCTCGACGTCCTCTCCTTCGCGCAGCGTCGCGTGCAGGGCGCGGCCGAAGAGACCGACCTCGGCGATGCCGGCTTCGCCCTGCAACGCCTCCACCGCGCGCGTGCTGTCGTCCGCCCGGATCTCCAGCAGAGGCTCGCGCATGTTCTCGCGCAGGCGGGCCGGCGTATCGAGAGCGATCAGCTTGCCGCGGTTCATCAGCGCCAGGCGATGGCAATACTCGGCCTCCTCCATGTAGTGAGTGGTCACGAACACCGTCGTGCCGCCCGCCGCGAGCGCGTAGATCAGATCCCAGAAGCCGCGGCGCGAGATGGGGTCCACGCCGGAGGTCGGCTCGTCGAGGAAGAGGATCGGCGGCTGATGGAGCACGGCGCAGCCGAGGGCCAGGCGCTGTTTCCAGCCGAGCGAAAGCTCGCCGGTCAAACGCCGGCGCTGATCGGCGAGGCCGGCCATCTCCAACACCCAGTCCCTGCGCTCGGCACGCCGCTCCCGCGGCACGCCGTAGAGGCCCGAGAAGAAAGTGATGTTCTCCTCCACCGTCAGGTCCGCGTAGAGCGAGAAGAGCTGGGACATGTAGCCGATGTGCCGCTTGATCTCCTTGCTCTGCGTGCGGATGTCGAAGCCCGCCACCGTGCCCCGGCCCGAGGTCGGCTGCACCAGACCGGTGAGCATCTTGATCGTCGTCGTCTTGCCGGCGCCGTTGGGTCCGAGGAAGCCGAAGACCTCCTTCTCGGCGACTTCGAAGGAGACGCCGTCCACGGCGGTGAAGTCGCCGAATTTCTTCGTCAGGTCCTCGACGCGGACCGCCGGCTCGTCGCTCATGCAGCCTTCTCCTCCGCGGCGGCGATCCGCTCCATGAACACGTCCTCCAGCGAGGGCACGATCGGGCGCGCCTCCCGCGGCTCGAAGCCGGCTTCCCGCAAAGCCGCGGTCACCGCCGGTCCGTCGGTCCCCGCGGATCCGACGGTGACATGAAGCCGGTCGCCGAAGATGGCCGCGCGGCGCACCTGCGGCAGCTTGGCCGCGGCCTCCTTGGCCTCGCGCACCCGATCGACGCGCAGCTCCAGGATCTCGCCGGAGAGGCCGCCTTGCAGCGCGTCCGGCGTGTCGATGGCGAGCACGCGGCCCTGATGCAGGAACGCCAGGCGGTCGAAGCGCTCGGCCTCGTCGAGATAGGCGGTGCTCACCACCGCCGTCACGCCCTGCGCGACCATCTCATGGACGATCAGCCAGAGATCGCGGCGCGACACGGGATCGACGCCGAAGGTGGGCTCGTCGAGAAGCAGCAGCTCCGGCTGATGGATCAAGGCGCAGGAGAGCCCGAGCTTCTGCTTCATGCCGCCGGAGAGCTTGCCGGCCAGCCGTTCGCGGAAGGGACCGAGATTGGAAAAGTGATAGAGCCGCTCCAATCGCGCCGGCCGCTCGGAGCGCGGCACCTGATAGAGATCGGCGTAGAAGCGGAGGTTCTCCTCCACCGTCAGATCTGTATAGAGGCCGAAGCGCTGCGACATGTAGGCCAGCCGCGGCTTGACCCGCTCGGGAGTGCGCGCCACCGAGACGCCGTCGAGCACGGCATCGCCCTCCGTCGGCGAGAGCACGCCGGCGAGCATGCGCAGCGTCGTGGTCTTGCCGGCGCCGTCCGGACCCACGAGGCCGAACAGCTCGCCGCGCGCCACCTCGAACGCGATCCCGCCGACGGCGGTGAGGTCGCCGAAGGTGCGGGTGAGGTTTTCGACGCGGAGTAGGGCGTCCATCCCCCCTACCCTCTGTCTTCAGACGGATCTTGCTGAATGAGGCGGTTTGCCCTGCGAAGCCTCACCCCCTGTCCCCCTCTCCCTGACGGGCGAGGGGGGACGCCTGCAAGGGATCTTGCCTGTAGGGTGCGCTGTGCGCACCAGAACTGTCTTTGAAGGTGCGCACAGCGCACCCTACGCTCTTCATCGATTCGGCATCGTCCCCCCTCGCCCGTCAGGGAGAGGGGGACAGGGGGTGAGGCTTCGGAGCGCAGATCGCCACGATCCGGCACCGCCCCCTTGTAGCCCGCCGGCGGCGCCGCCTCCACCCTCACATCCGCCGGCAACCCCGGCTTCAGCTCGAAGCCCGGATCGCCCACCACGCGCACTTTCACGGCGTAGACGAGCTTGACCCGCTCTTCCTTCGTCTGCACGTTCTTCGGCGTGAACTCGGCCTCGGAGGCGATGAAGGCCACCTCGCCCGGATAGGCCTTGCCGGGAAAGGCGTCGGAGGTGATGGCGGCCCGGCTGCCGAGGCGGACGGCGCCGACGCGGTCTTCCTTGACGTAGATGCGCACCCAACGGTCTCTTGGATCGATCAGCGTCAGCACCGGCGAGCCGGCCGGCACGATCTCTCCGGGCTCGCGATGGCGCACCGTCACCAGGCCGTCGATGGGGGACACGATCACCAGGTTCCGCAGCGCCACCTCGGTGGCGCGCAAGGCCGCCTGGGCCTGGACGAGCTGCGCCCGCCCCTGCTCCTTCTTCTCGCGCGAGGGGCCGGTCTGCAGGAGGCGGAGCTGCTCGGCCGCCTGCGTGCG
>DATBGJ010000128.1:0-5961 GCA_036558045.1 Thermoanaerobaculia bacterium | reverse complement strand
GCATCGAGCGAGCCCTCGGCCGAGCCGGCGCCGATCAGCGAGTGGATCTCGTCGATGAAGACGATCAGCTCCTTGCTCTCCTTGAGCTCCTTGAGGATGCCTTTCAACCGCTCCTCGAACTGGCCGCGGTACTTGGTGCCGGCGACGATCAGCGACAGGTCGAGCGCCATGATGCGCTTGTTGGCGAGGAAGATCGGCACCCGGCCCTCGATGATGCGCTGCGCCAGGCCCTCGACGATGGCGGTCTTGCCGACGCCGGGCTCGCCGAGCAGGATGGGATTGTTCTTCGTCCGCCGGGAGAGGATCTGGATGATGCGGTCCACCTCCTCGTCGCGGCCGATCAGGGGATCGAACGTCTGCTCGGCGGCGAGCGACGGCAGGTCGCGGCCGTACTCGGAGAGGAACGGCAGCTCCTTCTTCTGTTGCGAGGCCTCGCGCTCCTTGGCGATGGCCAGGACCTCTTCGCGCACGGTGTAGACGTCGAATCCGTGCTGGGCGAGGATGCGCATCGCGGTGCAGCCCTCGACGCGCAGGATGCCGATGAGCAGGTGCTCCGAGCCGACGGTGGCGTGCAGCATGGACTCCGCCTCGTGCGAGGCGTATGCCAGGATCTTTTTAGATTCTTCTGAGAGGGGGAGCTCGGCGGTGGAGGAGATGCGCTCGACGAAGACGCGCTCGCCCTCGATCTCGCGGCGGATGTCCTCCGGCTTGACCTGGAAGCGCCGGAAGATCTCGCTGACCGTCTCCTCCCCTTCGCGCAGGATGCCCAACAGGATGTGCTCGGATTCGATGACGCGGCTGCCCAGCTTGCTGGCTTCGTAGCGGGCGAAGAAGAGGGCTCGGCGGGCCTTCTCGTTGTACTTCTCAAACATGCGATTCAACCTCTGACGCTAGCGCGCGGCATCGCACCTCGCGATGCAGGCACTTGGAGAGCCACGGTGCGTCTGGTTCAAGCAGCTCGAATTCTACCACGCCTGCCGCCCCCCAGGAGGCTCGGCACCCCACACGGTACCGCTGCCGGCTCTCCGGTCCTTAACCGGATGAAGCAGCGGCGAGGGGAGCAAAATTCCCTCGCCGGGCGCACCCCTCCCCTGTCGGCTTTTCAGTACGGGTGTAGCACTCCCCCATCCAGGCGAAAGCTGAGGTCGGCGAGGCGGACCCGCAGCTCGCGGTAGAAAGCCTTCGGCTCGCCAGGGCGGCGGGCGAGACCCGCGATACCGCAATGACCGTCCGCACCGGGCAGATCCCCCAAAGGAGGAGCGAGAGGATCTCGGACCACTCGCAGAGGAGCCAGCCCGGCAACGTGCACGGCCTGAATCTCCCGAACCCGGAGCCCGAAGGCGGCGGATTCCTTCTCCACCCCCCAGATGGTCTGGGCCTGCCCGGGAGTAGTACGCTCGGCGTCGAAGACGGAGAGCCGGGGAGGCTGCCCGGTCCTCGCCGCGTGGGCCTTGTCGTTTTCGCTCAGCTCGAAATGCCAGAGCTGCAGGGTTGGAGAGTCCGGAGGAAAGTCGTGCTTGATCGAGGAGAGCCGCAAAACTACGCCGTCCTGGAGCTCCTCCATGGAAGGGTCAGACGGACAGAGTACGGCGGAGCTGCGAGATCATTCGAGGAGAGACGCTGCCCAGCGGCTGATCCTCTTCTCCAGAACGGCTGTCCGAGTCGCGGTCCATGTAGAACCAGCCGTAGGTGCCGTCTGGCGCCACTTCGATCTCGAAGTGATGCCTCCCGTTGTCCCAGGACATGGCGAAACCATCGTCCTCCAGCGGGCCCGCATGAGGTGGCCTCAACGTCGGGCCGACCTGCTTGCCCAAAGCCGCCCAAAGCGCGCGGATCTGCTCGGCGCGCTCCTTCGAAAGAGGTCCCAAAGGCTTGGCCAGGCGCCTCAGATAACTTTCCCAGAGGGACCTTTCGTCCGGATCTTCTGGCGTCGCCAGGCGCGCCGAAAGCCGTGTCCCAGCCATCATTGCCTCCGGGAAGAGCTTACCATGCACCCCTCGTTTCAGTACGGCTGCAACACTCCGCCATCCAACCGCTGGATGCGGGTGCAGCGCTCGGCGATCTCGGGGTTGTGGGTGACCAGGATGCCCGTGGTGCGATGGCGGGCCTGGAGATCGAGGAGGAGTTGGAAGACGTTGTCGCCGCTCGCCGGGTCCAGGTTGCCCGTCGGCTCGTCGGCGAGCAGCAGCGGCGGCTCGAGCACCAGCGCCCGGCAGAGGGCCACACGCTGGCGCTCGCCCCCGGAGAGCTGGTTCGGGAAGTGATCCAGCCGCTCCGCGAGCCCCACCTCCAGCAGCAGCCGGCGCGCGCTCTCCAGCACCTGCCGCGGGTCGAGCCCGGCGATGCGGCCCGGCAGCATGACGTTCTCCAGCGCCGTGAAGTCCGGCAGGAGCTGGTGGAACTGGAAGACGAAGCCGATCGTGCGGTTGCGGAATTCGGCCATGCGCGCTCCGGAAAGACCGGTCAGCGACTGGCCCCCGACCTCGACCGCGCCGCCGTCCGGCCGGTCCAGGGCGCCGAGCAGATGCAGCAGCGTCGACTTGCCCGAGCCGGAGGGACCGACGATGGCCACCATCTCCCCCGGCTCGACCGTCAGGTCCACCCCCTTCAAAACCTCCACCCGGCGGACGCCGTCCTGGTAGGTCTTGGTGAGGCCGGCGGCGCGGACGGCGACGCTCACCGCCGCATCGCCTCCACGGGATCGAGCGACGCGGCCCGCTGCGCCGCGTACAACGAGGAGGCGAAGGCCAATACCAGGGTGAGCACCAGGGCGAGGACGAGATCCATCGGCTGCACGAGGAAGGGCAGGTAATCGAGGAAGTAGACCCGCCCCGGCAAGCGGATCAGGTGATAGTGGTCGCAGATCAAGGCTCCGCCCACGCCCAGCACGATGCCGACCAGCGTCCCGAAGCCGGCCACCAGGCCGCCGAGGAGGACGAAGGCCCGCCGCAATGCCGCCGGCGTGGCGCCCATCGTGCCGAGCATGCCGATCTCCGCCTGCTTGCTGGAGATGATCAGCGCCAGGTCCGCCACCAGGGCCAGCGACGCCACCAGGACGATCAGCGACACGGCGACGAACATCACCAGCTTCTCCAGCCGCAGGGCGAAGAACAGCGGCCGGTTGAGGTCCTTCCAGGTGCGCACGACGCTCTCCCGGGGCAGCACCGCCGGCAGCCGCCTGGCGACGTCGAGAGCGGCGTCGAGGCCGCCCGTCTCTACGTCGAGCCGGCGGTCCGCCGTACCCAGCAGGCTCTCGGCGACGTCGCGCGGCAGGGCGACCCGCTCCCTTTCCTCCTGGGTGCGGCCGCCCTCGTAGGTGCCCGCGAGAGACAGGCTGCGCAGGCGCGGCTGCGGCCCGAACGGCGTCAGAGTGGGCCGGGGAGAGACGATGTCGAGAGCCTGCCCGGGCTCGACTCCCCAGCGGGCGGCGAGCGTGGCCGGAATGTAGAGACCTTCCGGCTTGCCGGCGGCGCCGGGAAACGAGCGCGGCACCTTGCCGTCGAAGCCCACCAGCTCCACCGTCTGCGTCTTCCCCTCGTCCACCAGCCAGCCGCCCCCGCGCACCTGGATCTGCACCGAGCTCACTCCCGGAACCCTGCTCACGGCGTCCTGGACGAGCGGCGCGTTGGCGTCCGGCGGCAGCTCGACCTCGATCTGCGGCGTGCGATCGAGGATCTCCGAGCGCAGGGCGGTCTGGAAGCCGGAGATCACCGCCAGAGCCAGGATGAGCGCCATGACGCCCAGCCCCAGCCCCCCGGCCGCCACCGCCGAAAGGAAACTGGCGAAGGCGTCCCGCCGGGTGCTGCGCAGATAGCGCAGGGCGAGGATCGCCGGAAACGGAAGGTTGCGGAGAAACAGAGTCTTCTTGTCCTTGACCGTCCGTGTCCGTCCGTGCCCGTCCATGGGTTTCCTTCCTACTCCTCCGGCCGCATCAAGGGGAACAAAATCACATCCCTGATCGACTGCCGGTCCGTCATCAGCATGGTCAACCGGTCGATGCCGATGCCGATGCCGGCCGCCGGCGGCATGGCGTGCTCCAGGGCGCGCACGTAGTCGGCGTCGTAGGGGTGCGCCTCGACGTCTCCCGTCTGCCGCGCCGCCACCTGCTGGCGGAAACGCTCGGCCTGCACGTCCGGATCGTTGAGCTCGGAAAAACCGTTGGCGATCTCCATGCCGCCGATATACAGCTCGAAACGCTCGGTGAAGCGGGGATCGTCCGGCCGCTGCTTGGCGAGCGGCGAGACGTCCGTCGGATGCTCGGTGATGAAGACCGGCGCGAAGAGATGCTCCTCCACCGTCGCCTCGAAGAGGCCCATCACCAAGTGTCCGTACGTGCCGCCGGGGGGGATCTCGAGGCCTTTCTCCTCTAAAACCGCGCGCACGGACTCCGCCGTCTCCAGCCTCTCCGGCGGCACGCCCGCGAAGCGCGTGATGGCCTCGCGCATGGTCAGCCGGGGCCACGGCCGCGCCATCTCGATCGGCCGTCCCTGCCAGGCGAGCTGCTCCCTGTGCTGGAGGCGCCGCGCCACCTCGGCGAGGCCGGCGAGCAGCTCCTCGGTGAGGTCCATCATGTCCCGGTAGTCGGCGTAGGCCCAGTAGAACTCCAGCATGGTGAACTCGGGGTTGTGCCGCGTCGAGATCCCCTCGTTGCGGAAGTTGCGGTTGATCTCGTAGACGCGCGGGATGCCGCCGACCAGCAGCCGCTTGAGGAACAGCTCCGGCGCGATGCGCAGGTAGAGATCCATGTCGAGCGCGTTGTGGTGGGTCTTGAACGGCCGCGCCGTGGCGCCGCCCGGGATCACCTGCATCATCGGCGTCTCGACCTCGAGGAAGCCGTGGGTGTCCAGGAACTCGCGCATGCCTTTCACCAGCGCCGCGCGCACCTCGAAGACCTCGCGCGACTCCTCGTTGGTGGCGAGGTCGAGGTAGCGCTGGCGGTAGCGCGCCTCGACGTCGGCGAGGCCGTGCCACTTCTCCGGCAGCGGCCGCAGCGCCTTGGCGAGGAGCGTCAGCTCGTCCACCTTGAGCGACAGCTCGCCCGTGCGCGTGCGGATCAGCGCGCCGGCGGCGCCCACGACGTCGCCCAGGTCCAGGTTGTCGAGCACCCGTTGGCCGCTCTCGCCGAGGCCGTCGCGGCGGACGAGGAGCTGCAGCTTCAGCTTGCCGTCGTGGACGTCGACGAACGCGCTCTTGCCGTGCTGGCGGATGGCGCGCACGCGGCCGGGCACGCGCAGCCGGACGGCGGCCGCCTCCAGCTCCTCGGCCGTCCGGTCGCCGTAGGTCATGCAGACGCCGAACGGCTCGAGGTCCCACTCGAAGCGGTGCGGATACGGGACGATCCCCGCCGCCGCCAGGCGCTGGCGCTTCTCGCGCCGGTTCTGGATCTGTTCGTCGAGCTCGGACATCGAAATTCCCCTTCCACGCTCCCACGCGCGGGAGGGGATAGCCTATCCGAGAAGGGTGAGAGGGTTGAAGGAGGACGCGCGGGGCGGCTCTCCGCGTCGTTATGGATTCAACTCTAGGGAGGGCAGGTGCTGAAGTTACAGTGACAGAAGGAGTCGCAGTTGTCGGGGTCGGTGCAGTTGAAGTTGTAGGAACAGGGATAGCACTCCTGGGAACACCAGGTTTCGAGCTGTTCGCAGGTGCAAGGACAGCCGGTGGGGCACCACGTCGTCACGCCATCGCACGTGACGTGCCCGGGCTCGCCTACCGCGCAGTTGCGGTCCACCCCCGTGCAGTTGGCGGGGTTGGTGTTGTCCTCGCAGTAGACGGTGCCGGAGGCGCAGTTCGCCGTGGCGCTGCAGAGGGATTTCGTCCCTGGACCAGGTAGCTTGGCCAAGAGGACGGGGGACGTTGGCGTCTGCACCGGTGCAGCGAGGGAGGCGATGAAAGCCCGATCCGCTGCGCTCAGCATCGGAGCCACCCGCGGCGGCGGGTCCGCCGCCATGACTGGAGAAGTGA
>DATBGJ010000127.1:0-3119 GCA_036558045.1 Thermoanaerobaculia bacterium | reverse complement strand
TATCGAGAGCTACGCAGTAAGGGAGGTGGGCGGATGAGAAACGGGCAGGACCGGGGGGAAACCGGCCCTGCCTCGAACAAGGGAGGGGACTACGGGCAGGTCGCGAATGCGTTGAGGTCGCGCACCGGCAGCGGCGCGTTGCCGGCCGGGTTGAAGTAGACCCAGGTGCGGCCGGTCTGCGTGTCGCGCACCTTGAGCAGGAGCTCGGCGTCGGTGACGGCGGCGAAGTCGAGCCAGAAGCGAGCGTTGACCGCGCAGCCGTCGTGCACGTTGAGCAGGAGCTGCGGAGCGCCGTTCGGGGAGGCGGAGAAGAGGCCCGAATTGGGGATCTCGGGCAGCGCCAGCCGCTTGGCTGCGTGGCCGAGCCCGCCCTGCCACTCGACCGTCGCCTCGAAACGCCCGTTGAGGAGGCAGAGAGCCTTGGCCTCGTCGCAGGGCGCCGTCGAGCCGTCGGTGGCGCCGGCGGCGATGGCGGAGAAGGCCTCGTTGCCGTCCTCCCCCACGGCGCGGATGCGGTACTGGAAGAGGACGCCTTCGGGCAGGCCGGAGTCGGTGAAGGCGCCGACGCCCGGCGCCAGCGAGGCGATCTCGCGGAAGGCGCCGCCCGGCTGCCGCCGCTCGATCTTCAGCATGCCGGCCGCAGCCGATTCGTCGTCCCAGGCGAGGCGGATCTCGCTCGCCGACTGCCCGGAGGCCCGCAGCTTCGAGGGCGCGAAGAAGGTCTGGTTGCAGGACGGCGCGTCGTCGTCGTGGACGGTCACCGTCGCGGTGGCGGCGCCGAGGGCGGCGCGGGTGGCCTTGCTCAGCTTGATGCTGAAGCCTTCGTCCGGCTCGATGGCGCTGTCGTTCTTGATCACCACGTCGAACGTCTTCGCGCCCTGCTCGCCGTCCTCCCAGCGGAGGAGCCCGGCGCGCGGGTTGTAGTCCTTGCCGGGCTTGGCCGTCCCGGGGGCCACCGCGTACTTGACCGTCGCGACGCCTTCGCCGCCATCCACGCGCTCGACCGTGACTGTCAGGGGGCCGGCACCTTCATTCACCGTCATCGCCGTGGAGGCGAGCTGGATCTTTCCCGGCCCGTCATCGCCACCGCCGCCGCCCGAGGTGTCGCGGACGACGATGGTGCCGTGCATGCCGCTGCCGTTGGGGTTGCCGTGGACCTGGCAGTGAAAGCCGTAGGTGCCCGGCGTGTTGAAGGTCTTCTGAAAGTTGCCGCTCGTCGCCGGCTCGCCGCTGGTGAAGGAGCCGTCGTCGGCCTTGACGTTGTGCGAATCGTACGTCGCCGACCAGGTCCAGCATACCGGCTGTCCCGGATCGATGGTGATGGTCGACGGCGAGAAGGCCGTGACCGTGCCGGTGATCTGGACTTTGGCCTGCACGCCCTGGCAGTTCGCCGGCGCGTTGGGATCGCCGCCGCCCGGCTCGTGGTCGTAATCGACCTTGCCCATGTTCATACCGTGATGCTGCCCAAACGCCGCGGCGGCGAGCAGGAAGCCGAGCGCGAGGGCCGGCAGGATCGGTCGGTGCTGGATCTTCATCGTCTCCTCCTTCTGGGACCGCGGCGGCTCCATGGCAGGCGCGGAGCCACGGCGACTCTGACCGTAAGTCCCCCGGCCCGCCCCGGCGGTTCATGCCCGAGGCCACCCCTCGTCCGCGTTCCGTCCGTGTCGTTCCTGTCCGTATTCGTCCCTACAGATACCCCAATGCCCGCAGCCGCTTCTCCACCTCCGCGGCCAGGCGCCGGGATTTGCCCGAGGCGGTGGGCCCTTCGCGGCTCTCGATCCAGCGCAGGAGCGCCGTCTGGAGAGGCCGGGCTTCCGCGGGGCGCTGCGCGAAGAGATCCGTCCGTTCCTTGGGGTCGGTCCTGAGATCGAAGAGCCGCGCGCCGCCGGTGGCGAGGTCGAAGATCAGCTTGTGCCGCCCGTCGTAGACGACGCGGCTCATGCCCTGGAGGGCGAACGACCGCCGGTGGACCGCCGCGTCCCGCTCGACGGCCGGCCGCAGGCTGACGCCGTCGAAGGTGAGGCCCGGCGCGGGCGCTCCCAGATAGTCGAGCACGGTGGGCACGAGATCGAGGTTCTCGGCGAGCGCGTCGCGCCGGGCCGGCGCGACGCCGGGAATCCACAGGACGAGCGGCGTCCGCAAAACCGTTTCAAAGGCGAGGTCCCGGCAATGGCCGTAATGGCCATGATCGAAGAGCTCCTCGCCGTGGTCGGCGGCGAGAACGATCAGCGTCTTCTCGAGGAGGTGCCGCCGGCGCAGCGCGGCGAAGAGCGCGGCGAGCTGCTCGTCGAAGGAGAGGATCTCCTCGTCGTACAGGTCCGAGAGGTGCGCCAGGTCCTGGGAGTTGTAGTCGTACTGGGTGTCGCCGTCGTAGAGGCGGCGGCCGATCTGCCAGGTATCGCCCCGCCGCGCCCAGGCGTGCACCCCGAGCCGGCGGGCGCGCGGCGGCGTGGCGGCGAAGCGCCGCCGGTGGTCCGCCGGCGGGCGGTACGGCGCGTGCGGCTCCATATAATGGAGGTAGAGGAGCCACGGCTGGCGATAAGCATCGAGGATGCCGAGCGCCCGGTCGTTGACGCAGCGGGCATGCTTCTCCAGGCAGGACTCGTCGAAGACCTGAAAGCCGCGGCCGAAACCGCCGGACGGGTTCATCTTCGTGGGCGTGTGCCGCACGATCAGGCTCGCCGAGACGGCGGCGGTGGCGTACCCCTGGGGCCGCAGGATCTCCGGCAGCGAGCGCACCGTCTCCGGGATGGCCATGGTGGCGCCGGGCTGCAGGAAGACGGCCGGCTGGCGCGAGGTGAGGAGCGAGCTCACCGAGGGGAAGGTGCAGCCGGCCTGGCTGCGCGCGCGGGTGAAGACCACGCCTTCGCGGGCCAGGGCTTCGAGATTGGGAGTCGTCCGCCGGCCGTAGCCATAGAGGCTCATGCGGTCGGCGCGCAGGGTATCGACGACGACGAAAAGGACATTCCAGCGGTCGTCCTCCCGGCGCGCGCAGGCGCCGAGAAGGAGGGCAGGCAGCAGGCTCCAGGCGAGGGCCCTGGCCCCGTACTTGCAGCATTCGTACAAACGTTCGTGCATAGGAGGCTCGAGATGAGAAAATCCTATCTGACAACCCTGAT
>DATBGJ010000126.1:0-1940 GCA_036558045.1 Thermoanaerobaculia bacterium | reverse complement strand
CCGGGTCGAAGTAGGCCGGGTTCGGCGCGAAGGAAGCCGCCGCGGAGTGCTCCACTCCCTGGTCCACCGGCAGGATGGAGAGATAGCCGGTGTTGGCCAGCCGGCCGGTGCCGTAGAGCCGCTGCAGATTGATGAGCACGTTCGGCTTGCGGTCGGAAGAGCTCCAGGCCTGACTCACATGGTCGGGCCCGGGCAGCATGAGCTGCTCCTTGGGGACCCCCTTGCAGGTGAAGGAGAGGAGGCTCTCCGCCTCGTCGCCGAGCAGCCCGGCGATGCGGTCGAGGGTGCCGCTCCCAGCGCGTTCCATGATCGCCATAAGGACCTTCCTCCGTTCGGTTCGGGTACTCCGAAACGACGCCCGCGCGGGGTATGTTATCAGCCTGAGCACGCCGCAGCGCTTCCACCGCCTCCGCGCCGTCCTCGGCCGCCGCCAGCCGGACCTCACCGTGCTGCTCGAGGACGTCCAGGTGCCGCGCAACCTGGCCGCCGTCCTGCGGAGCTGCGACGCCGCCGGCGTCTTCGAAGCCCACGCCGTCTGGCCCGGCGGCCGGCTGAAGATCTCCCGTCCCGCCTCGGGCGGCAGCCGCAAATGGCTGCCCGTCCGCAAGCACCGGACGCTCGCCGCCGCCCTGGAGCACCTCAAGAGCCAAGGCCTGCGCATCCTGGCCGCGCATCCCGCGCCGCAGGCGGTTCCCTTCCGCGACGTGGACTACACCCTGCCGACCGCGCTCCTGCTCGGCAACGAGGACAACGGTCTCACGAAGGAAGCCCTGGCAGGCGCCGACGTCGTGGTCACCATTCCCATGGAAGGCATGGGAACCTCGCTCAACGTCTCCGTGGCCGCCGCGCTGATCCTCTTCGAGGCGCAGCGGCAGAGGCGGGCGGCCGGTTTCTACGATCGCCCGCGATTGGACGCGGAGACGTACGCCAGGACGCTCTTCGAATGGACCTATCCGGCGATCGCGCGGCAATGCAGGAAACGAGGGATGGCCTATCCGGCGCTGGGAGAGAACGGGGAGATCCTGGGCGAGGTGCCGCGGTAAGGCGCCGATCCCGGGATTCGCATCTGTCCTTGTTGTCCTTGCTGTCCCTTAGGTCCCTTCCTCACCCCCGCTCGATCAGATAATCCAGAGCCACCGCGATCCCCTTCCGATAAGGCAGCGAGAACCCGATCAGCGCCACCGCCCCGAGGCAGACCAGGAGCTGGCCGATCCACAGCACCCGCGGGCGCAGCAGGAACATGGTGACGACGAGCAGCCCGGTGAGCCCGGCCGTGCTCATGTACATGAAGAACCAGGTGTCGCCCGAGCGCCGCTCGAACGCGAGGCCGCAGACGGGACACGCCTCGTGCAGCCGGTTCCAGCCGGCGAAGAGAGGTCCCTCGCCGCAGCGCGGGCAGCGGTGGCGGAGACCGCGAAGGAGAGCTTGCACGACGGAGGGACGAGGCTGCACTTCGCGCATTCTAAGTCTGTACACTTGCGCGCCATGTGGTCCGACCACCTTCCGGCCCGGCAGCGGCAGCGCCTCGTCGAGCGGCTGCTTGCGGTACTGCCCGCTCCGCGTCCGGGCTCGCGCGGCTCGAAGACGCCGGTGCGCCTGCCCGGCCCCAAGGCCGAGCCGCCGGCGCCGGAGCAGGTGGCCGAGGAGCTGCGGCAACAGACCGGCTTCGCCTGGCTCGACGGAGCCGAGACCGGGCACCGTCTCTATCAGCGGCCCCTCGCGGTCCTGAACGTGCGCAACCGCCGGGCGTCGGTCATCGGTCCGGCAGGGCGTTCGCGGTTCGTGGCGGGCGGCTTCGATCTGCTGGCCGCGGCCTTCGCCGCCTGGTCCGGCGCCGGCTCGGGAGCCACGCTCGTCGGCTACTTCGGTTACGAATTGGGATGTGAATTGGAAGCGCTGCCTACCCCGCCTGCGGACGACCTCGGCCTGCCGGACCTCTC
>DATBGJ010000125.1:0-11864 GCA_036558045.1 Thermoanaerobaculia bacterium | reverse complement strand
ATCGCCATGGACCGACCGAAGACCATGCTTCTCTGCGCCGCGGCGGCTCTCCTCCTCGGGCCGGTGCCCGCGCGGGGGGCGGCGAGCGAATGGTCGGTCAATCCGCAGTCGCGCGTGCGGCTGATCAGCCCGTGGCAGGTGGCGTCGCGGGAGGGCGAGCTGATCCTGGGCCTCCATTTCCGGTTGGCCCCGGGCTGGCACGCCTACTGGAAGAACAGCGGCGACGCCGGGTTTCCGCCGGCGGTCACCTTCCAGCCGGCCGAGGCCCTGGGCACGCCGGAGATCCTCTGGCCCACGCCGCAACGCTTCGACCTCCCCGGCGGCCTGGTCGCCTTCGGCTATGAGGACGAGGTGGTCTACCCGGTGCGGGCGACCCTGTGGCCGAACGCCCTGCCGGCTCCGGAAACTCCCGCCGACGGCTCGCTCCCCGGCGCCGTGCCGTTTTTCATCAAGGCGGACCTCGACTACCTGGTCTGCAAGATCGACTGCGTTCCGTACCGCTATACGCTCACCCTGGAGCAACCGCTGGGGGAACGATTCCTCAAGGACCCCGAGACGGCGCCGCTCCTCCGGACCTGGCTCGACCGCGTGCCGAGAACCCTGGCGGAAGCGCCGGGCATCAAGGTCAGCACGCTGCTCAACACCGGCCGGCCGGGCGGACCGGAGCTGGAGATCAGCCTCGTGGGCGTGGAGGCGCAGCCGGGCAGGTCCGACCTTTTCCTGGAGACGAACGAAGCGCTGGACGCCGGCCGGCCAAGGCTGAAGGCGTTGACGGACGGCGTGATCTTCCACGTGCCCATGAAGCCGCGGGTGGCAGACCGGCCGCTCCCCGGCAAGCTCGTCCTCGCCTGGACGGCGTCGAGCCTCACGCGGAAAGGCGAGCATCTCGACCTCGAAGACCGGCGCGAGGTCCAGGTCCTGGCCGCGGCGGCACCCGCGCCGGCGAAAGGTCCGGCGGGGCGCGACCGGCTCCCCCGTCTCCTGGTCTGGGCCTTCCTGGGCGGCGCGCTGCTGAACCTGGCGCCCACGGTGCTGGCCCTCCTCGCCGGCGAGGCGCTGGAGCTGCGCCGCGGCGGCGGGTCCGGCGTGCGCGAGGGAGCCGCCGCCGCGGCGACCGGCGTCGTCGGCGCCTCCTGGGTTCTCGCCGCGCTCGCTCTCGCCGTCCGCCGGGCCGGGCTGCCGGTGGGCTGGGGAGCGCAGGCGCAGGAGCCCGCCGTGGGCGCCCTGCTCGCCGTCGCCTCGGCGCTGCTGGCCCTGAACCTGTGGGGCTTGATCGACCTGCCCCTGCCGCGGGCGGAGTCTGCGCGCCAAGGCACGGGACGCCATCTCCTCGCCGGCCTGTTCACGGTTCCCCTCGCCCTGGCCTGGTCCGTGCCGATGCTGCGCGAGCCGCTCGGCTACGCGGCGGGCCGCGGGCCGGCGGCGGTCTGCATCGTCTTCGCCGTCGCGGGCCTGGGACTGGCGCTGCCCTATCTCATCCTCGCGCTCGTCCCGTCGGCCCTCCGCACGGCGCCGGGCGCCGGGATTCCGCGGCTGCGCGAGGGTCTCGGCTTCCTCGCCGGAGCCGGCACCTTCTGGACCCTGCACGCCCTCTCGCGGCAGGTCAGCCCGGAGGGGCTCGCCTGGATCGAGCTCTCCCTGCTCGCCATGGCCCTGCTCGCCTGGCTGCGCGCCCGGGAGGGCTCCGGGCGGGCGCTGCGGCTGGCTCTCGCCCTGGGCATCGCCGTCTGCGCGGCCGGCGCCTTGTGGCTCGCGGACGACAACCGCCTGGCGGTACGTCAGACGGCTGAACTATCTTTCACCCCATCGGCTCCCGCGGGAGCCGATCCCCAACCCACTTCAGGAGGTTGAACATGCGCAGCAACGTTGAATCCCGCACGCTTCTCCTCGGCCTGGCCGTCCTGCTCCTCGCCGCCCTGCCCGCCTGCGCCGGCGGCACGACGGGCGAGACGGCTCCCGCCTTCAAGCTCAAGGGCGTGGACGGCAAGACCTACTCGCTCGCCGACTACAAGGGCAAGGTCGTGGTGCTCGAATGGGTGAACCCGAACTGCCCCTTCTCGGACCGCCACGCGCGCGAGAAGACGATGTCGGACCTGGTCAAGCAGCACGGCGAGGTCGTCTGGCTCGGCATCAACAGCACCAATCCGAGCCACCAGGACTTCCTCAAGCCGGCGGAGTACCAGAGCTACATCCAGAAAGAGGGCATCAACTACGCCGTGCTCTACGACGAGACGGGCGCCGTGGGCCACTCCTACGAGGCGAAGACCACGCCGCACATGTTCATCATCGGCAAGGACGGCAAGGTCGCCTACAACGGCGCCATCGACGACGATCCGCCGGGACGCAAGGCGAAGGCGGAGCGCGTGAACTACGTGGCCGGCGGCCTCAACTCCGAGAAGTCCGGCAAGAATCCCGATCCGTCATCGACCAAGCCGTACGGGTGCAGCGTCAAGTACTAGCAGGCTTTAAAGACAGGGGGGTGAGGTCGGTTGACCGCCTCATCCCCGTGCTCTAAAATTCCACGTCAAGCGAATTCCATTTCGAGCCGGTTCCCCCGGTCATCCTCTGAAGTCGCCGCGCGCTCGCATCCTCAATCTGTGTTTCAATACGGGAGGACTCATGCCAACGCAAGACGAGATCATGCAGCAGATCATCAACCTGGTCGGTGCAGGAGCGGGCACCGCGTTGTCGGCCGAGGTGCAGGACGCTCTTCGCGAGCGCTACTACGCGTGGATCGCCAGGAAGAAGAAGGGGAACTCGACCTCGCCGCAGGACATCTGGGACGGCGAAGACGGGAAGAAGATCCAGAAGCAGTTCGAGAAGATCGGCAAGCACCTGGCCGGGAAAAAGAAGCCCGGCAAGGCGGACGTCCACGAGGCCGGCCGCAAGGTGGAGGCCGCCTCGGACTGTCCCCACTGTCCGGATCCGCCCAGCGGCTAGAGAGCCTTCATCCGCGAGGTCAGCGACCGCTTGAAGAGCCAGTCCTGGGAACGCCTGCTCCTCGCCCTCGTCGGCTGCAAGCTGGCCGTCGCTCTGCTCGGCGTCGTCTGGGGGACGCTGTCGCCGACGGACCTCTCCGGCGACACGATCCTTCCCCATCTGACCCTCCTCCTGCCGCTGTGCGCCTACGCGGCGGGAGGGGTCGTCCTGCGCCTCGGCGGCGCGGGAGACCGGCGCGCGGCCCTTCTGGGCGTCTTCTTCCTGCTCCTCGCGACCCCTTTCTCGAACCGTTTCCTGCTACGCCTAGTGGCCGCCGGCGGCGGTCCGGGCATGGTGGCCCTGCTGCTGAGCAGCTTGCACGCCGACGCCTTCCTGCCCTACTTCTTCTGGCGGTTCGTGGGGGAGTTTCCCACCCCGCCGACCTCGTTCCGCCTGCGGCGGGCGCTGAACGCCGGGACCCTGGTGTCGCTGGTCGCGGGCGTCGCGTTGTTTGTCTTGCAGGCCGGCCGGCTGCTGCTCAACGTGGCGCGGAGCTGGGGTAGACCGGGGATCAGCTTGAGCGGGCTCGCGCCCCCCAAGCCGAGCTACGGGTATTACGGGATCGTCCTCGCGCTGGCGGTCCTCGCCCTCGCGCTGTTGCTGGCTCGCCTGCCGACGATCCCGCAACCCGAGGTCCGCCGGGCCCGCCTGTTCGTCATCGCGCTCGCGGGGATGGCGCCCTTCCTGATCTACATCCTGATCGACGCGGCGGCCGACGCCCTGGGAAGGTCGGCGGCGCTCCCCTTTCCCGTCTATATCGGGCTTTTCATCCTCTTTTGCTCGGTGCCTTTCACCGCCGGCTATAGCGTCCTCGTCCTGCACGTGCTCAACGTCAAGCTGATCGCCCGCCGGGCGCTGCAGTACGGTCTGGCGCGCTATTCCGCCTTCGGGCTCGCCGTGGTGCCGCTGGTGGCGCTGGGCGCTTACTTCTACCAGCACCGCGAGCACAAGCTGGGGGAGATCTTCTCCGGTCCTCACCTGCCGCTGCTCGCTTCCTCCGCTGCGGTGGGGCTCGCGGCGCTGCGCTACCGCAAACCTCTCCTCGACTCCATCGACCGCCACTTCTTCCGCGAGCAGTACGATGCCCGCCAGACCCTGACGCTGCTGGTGGAGCGCATCCGCGCCACCAACGGCGTCGAGGATCTGGCCAGCCTGTTGCAGCGCGAGGCCGGCCAGGCGCTGCACCCGGAGAGCGTCTCGCTGATGGCCTTCGATCCCCGCCTGGGAATGCTCGCCGATCCCAAGGTCCGGGGCCGGCGCCTGGACGCCTCCTCGGCCATCGCGACGCTCATCGCGAGCGCCAGCGAGCCGCTGGCCGTCGAGCTCGAGGATCCGCGCTCGCCCCTGGCCAAGCTGCCGGAGGCGGAGCGGCACTGGCTGGTGGACAGCGGCTTCCGCCTGCTGGCGCCCATCCTGGCGCGGGACGGCTCGCTGCTCGGCATGATCGGGCTCGGCGAGAAGAAGAGCGGGCTGCCGTTCTTCCGCGAGGACCGCCAGCTCCTGCGCGCCATCGCCAGCAGCGCCGCGTGGGTGCTGGAGATGGAGCTGGGCCGCTCGCTGGGCTCGTCGCAGCGGAGCTGGCAGGAGCCGGTGGCAGGCGAGGCGGCCCTGCCCTTCCCCGATCCCGCCGCCGCGGCGGAGCTGGCGAAGGAGTGCCCCAACTGCGGCCGGCTGTTCCCCTCCTACACGGTCTTCTGCAGCTCCTGCAGCCGCCGGCTCGAGCCGTCGCACGTGCCCTACGTGCTGCCGGGGAAATTCCGCTTCGAGCGGCGGATCGGCACGGGCGGCATGGGCGTCGTCTACCGCGGCACCGACCTGTCGCTCGGCCGGCCGGTGGCGGTGAAGACCCTCCGGCGGGTGTCGCCGGAGGACGCCATGCGTCTGCGGCGCGAAGCGCGCACGGCGGCGGCGGTCTCCCATCCGCACCTCGCGCCGGTCTACGGCATGGAGACCTGGCAGGGGACGCCGATGCTGGTCATGGAGCTGCTGGAAGGGGGCACGCTCACGCAGCGCATCGAGAAGCGGCGGCTCGACGCCGCCGAGACCCTGGCGCTCGGCATCGCCATGGCCGAGGCCCTCGAGCACCTCCACGCCTCCGACATCCTGCACCGCGACATCAAGCCGAGCAACATCGGCTACACCAAGGACGGCGTGCCCAAGCTCATGGACTTCGGCATCGCCCGCGTCATGTTCGATCTGCGGCGCGACGAAGCCGTGCCCTCGCCCGCCGACCTCGAACGCGACTCCGCCCGGCTGCCGCCGACCGCGGCCTGGAAGCACACGTTGACGCCGGAGTCCGCCTCCCAGCAGCTCGTCGGCACGCTCGCCTATCTCTCGCCCGAGGCGCTCACGGGTGAGCCTGCCGATACCTCTTTCGATCTCTGGAGCCTCGCCATCGTGCTCTACGAATGCCTGCTCGGCCGCAAGGTCTTCAGCGGCGGCGACCTGCATCAATTGATGAGCCGCATTCGCCACGGCCGCGTCCCCGATTTCTCGCAGGCGTGCCCCGAGCACGACGCGCTGCTCGGCGATTTCTTCCGCTCGGCGCTCCACAAGACGATCACCCGCCGGCCCGCCAGCGCCCGCGAGCTCAAGGCGCGGCTCGTGGCGCTGCGTCCTCGTCTGGCCGCCTAAACACGCGGCCCCTCCATGGTTTCTCACCTTGACGGACGGGGAATTCCGGATTTAGAATCGTCTCTACTCATGCATTGACGGTCTGACGTCCTCCGTTGTGATCTCCGGCGCCCCGTCGACAGGTTTGAAGGCGGTCCCAACCTAGAGGGCATTGCCACGCCCGAGGAGGAACTATGCCTTATAGCCAGGAGGGAATCATGGCTCAGATCTGGATCGCGTTCGGCCAGGGCGCCGGAGCGATCCGCGTCTCGCAGGAGGCGGCGCTGGAGCTGCGCCGCTGGTATTACGACGCCATCACTCCGCAGGTCGTCGATCAGCGCTGGGAGACGGACGCGGTGCACGTTCTCGAGCGCATCCGCGCCATCGGCAGCCTCGCCGCGCAGAAGGCGACGAGCACCGGTGCCACCGTGATCACGCAGACCGAAGTCTACGAGTCGGCCTCGGCGGTGCAGGCGGTGTCCTTGACCGACCTGTGTCCGCCCTTTCCGCCGCCTCCGGCCTGAGCGAGCGGGGCGGCCGCCGCGTGCTCAGGTCTCCGCTGGCGACGCGACTCATTCCTCCGCCGGCCGCCTGCAAGCTGGCGCTGGGGCTGATCGCGTTCTGCCTCACCTACCAGCGCGCCGCCGGCCGCGTTCCCCACTTCCCCTATGTCTTCTACGGCTTGTTCGCCGCCGCGTTCGGCGCCACGGCGGCCCTGCTTCTCCTCGGCGGCCGCGAGGACTCCCGCGCGCTGGCGCTCGGCGGTTTCTTCCTCGTCACCGCCACCGCCTGGTGCAACCGGCCGCTGAGCGATCTGCACCGCCAGGGCGGGGGAGGCGGCCTCTTCGCGCTGGCCGACGCCCTGGAGATGGACGCCTTCATGGCCTATTTCCTGTGGGCGTTCGTACGCGACTTCCCGCACCCGGCGCCCTCCATCCTCAGCCGGCGGCGGATCCAGCTCGCGGTGCGCGTGAGCGCGGCCGTCGGCCTCCTCCTCTTCGCGCTCAACCTCCTGCGCTTCGCGGCGGAGCACGTCCCGGGAGGCGCCGGTCTGTGGGCGGCGCTCGGCGGGTTCGTTCCTCAGCGCGGCAAGGGAATCTATTACAGCCTGGTGCTGGCGCTTACCGGCGCGGCATTCCCACTGCTGATCTGGAAGGCCCGCTTCGCCCAGCGGGCCGAGCAGCGCCGCGCCCGGCTCTTCCTGTGGCTGCTCGCCTTCACCTTCGGCCCGATGCTTGCCGAGGTCCTGCTCGAGCTGTTCGCTCCCGGCTATCGCGACTTCACCCTTCGCCATCCCCGCCTCAAGCTGGCCACCGTCGTCGGCGTCCTGCTGCCGGGACTCACCCTGCCGTTCACGGTGCCCTACGCCGTCCTCGTGCAGCACGTGCTCGACGTGAAGCTGATCGCCCGGCGGGCGCTGCAGTACGCGCTCGCCCGCTACACGGTGCTCCTCCTCGCGGTGGTCCCCGGCATCGTGCTCGCCGCCTACCTCTGGGTCCACCGCGGCGAGCGCGTGTACATGCTGTTCTCCGGCGGCCGCGTGCCCCTCCTCCTCTCGATCATCCTCGTCGGGGCGGCGGGACTGCGCTACGGGCAACGCCTCCTCGACGCCATTGACCGGCGCTTCTTCCGCGAGCGGTACGACGCGCGCCGCATCCTGACGCTGCTCGTCGAGCGCATCCGCTCCATCCAGGAATCCGCCACCCTGGCCAGCCTGGTCTCGCAGGAGATCGACCTCGCCCTCCACTTGGAGGGGATCGCCATGCTGGTGCTCGATCCCCGTTCCGGCACGCTGGTCGATCCGCGGCACCGGGCGCGCAAGCTGGACGCCTCGTCGCCGCTCGCCCTGACCATCTCCAACGCCAGCGATCCCCTGGAGGTGGATCTGGAGAATCCCCACTCCCCCCTGCTGCGGCTGCCGGAGAAGGACCGGCACTGGCTGGTGGACAGCGGCTTCCGGCTCATCGTGCCGATCCTGGCGCGCGACGGCTCGCTGCTCGGGCTCGTCGGCCTCGGCGAGAAGAAGAGCGGGCTGCCCTTCCTCAAGGAGGACCGCCAGCTCCTGCACACCATCGCCAGCGGCGCCGCCTGGGTGCTCGAGATGGAGCAGCGACGGGAGTTGCCACAGACGCAGCGCTCCTGGCGCGACCCGCTGGCGCCCGAGGACGCGACGCCGGCCAGCCTGCCGGCAGCCGCCGACGAGCACGCGAAGGAATGCCCCAAGTGCGGCGCCCTGCACGCCTCCTTCACCGTCTTCTGCGGCACCTGCAGCCGGCGCCTGGAGCGCGCGCACGTGCCGTACGTGCTGCCCGGCAGGTTCCGTTTCGAGCAACGCATCGGCATCGGCGGCATGGGCATCGTCTACGCCGGCTCCGACCTGGCGCTCGGCCGCCACGTGGCCATCAAGACCCTGCGCCGGGTCTCGCCCGAAGAGGCCATGCTGCTGCGGCGGGAGGCGCGCACGGCGGCCGCCGTGGCCCACCCGCACTTGGCCTCCATCTACGGCCTGGAGACCTGGCGGGGAACGCCGATGCTGGTGATGGAGATCCTGGAGGGGGGAACGCTCGCCCACCGCATCGCCAAGGGCAGGCTGCCGGCGGTGGAGACGATGGAGCTCGGCATCGCCATGGCGGATGCCCTCGCCCAGCTCCACGCCGCGGACATCCTGCACCGCGACGTCAAGCCGAGCAACATCGGCTACACCAAGGACGGCGTTCCCAAGCTGATGGACTTCGGCATCGCCGGCGCCATGCTCGAGCTGCGCCGCGAGAGCGAGCTGGAGCGGGAGGACCATGAGGACGAGGACGACGAAGATCCCGACCTCGTGCCGCCCGTCGCGGTGTGGAGGGACGATCGCGGATCGAGCCTCTCTCCCAGGCTCCGCTTCGCCGGCACGCTGGCGTATCTCTCTCCCGAGGCGCTGCAGGGCGAGCCGGCTGATCCCTCGTTCGATCTCTGGGGCCTCTGCATCGTGCTCTACGAGACGCTGCTGGGCCGCAAGGTCTTCAGCGGCGCGGACCGCCAGATCCTGGAGCGCGTCCGCTCGGGCCGGGTGCCGGACTTCGCGCAGGTCTGCCCGGAGCACGCCGCGGACCTCGGCGAGTTCTTCCGCGAGGCGCTCCACCGCTCGCTCTCGCGGCGGCCGGCCAGCGCCTACGAGCTGCGGCGCCGGCTGGAGGAGGTGCGGAAACGGCTGCCTAAAACGGTCCTCCCATCTCCATGATCGTCGGCTTGAGCTTGGTGGCCACGCCGAGGCCGTCGCCGACGGAGAGCACCACGGATTGGAGCTGGGGGTGCATCATGAGGTAGCCGTTGAAGGCGCGCAGGGCTGCGGTATCCTCATCCTGCTCGCCGGCCGCCACGCGCCCGCTCCACAACAGGTTGTCGCAGACGATCAGGCCGCCGACGCGCAGCTTGGGCAGGACGAGATCCAGATAGCGCCGGTACTCCGTCTTCACCGCGTCGATGTAGACGAGATCGAACGGTCCGGACAGGCGGGGGAGGACCTCCAGCGCAGCGCCTTCGACGAGGTCCACGCGACCGGCGACGCCGGCGCGCTCCAGGTAGCGGCGCGCCGTGGCCAGGCGCTCGGCGCTGACGTCGAGGGTCACCACGCGGGCTTCCGGCGCGCCGCGCGCGAGCACCAGCGCGCCGTAGCCGATGGCGGTGCCGATCTCCAGGATCAGGCGGGCGCCGCCCGCCCGCGCCAGGATGGAGAGCAGCCGTCCGACTTCCGGGTCGGAGATCGGGATGTCCTCGCGGGCGGCCTGCTCCTCCATCTCCCGCAGGAGGGAGTCCCCCGGCGGCAGCAGGCGCTCGAGGTAGGCCTCCTGCTCGGGACGGAGGATCGTCTCCTTCTGCTTCATGCGCGCTTCATGCGGGCGGTCATTGCGGCGCCGTCGGGGTGGCTGCCGCCGCAGGTGCCTGCTGCCGCGCCCGCCGCGCACCGCCGCGGGGGATCCAGGCGATGTTCTCCAGCGAGACGGAGCGCTTCTTCCCCACGGTCGTCGGCTCGAGCATGAAGTTGGAAGTCAGCAGGACGCGGCAGAAGCCGCCCGGCGGCGGCGGCTCCATCGCCAGCTCCAGCTCGTGGAGGCCGGGTCCGGTGAGGGTCATCTCGGTGCCGCCGCAACTGCCGATGGCCCGCACGGCGGGCGCGGTGGCGCCGGCGTCGAGGGTCACCTTGTAGTCCGGCGATTGGGCCGGCGGGATCTGGACGACCATCCACACCGTGCCCGGACCATGCTGGTTGACCAGGCGCACGACCGCGCGCTCGGCCATCCAGCGGCGCGCCAGTACCTGGCGGTCGCCGCCGGGCTCGAGCGGCTGCCAGACGGGCGAGAAGGCGAACCGCACGTTCGGCTTCTGGGCCGGCACCTCGACGTCGGCGACCTTGTACTCGTCCCGGCTCACCGGCTCACCCAGGCCGTCGAGCGCCCAACGCTTCTTTTTCTCGCCGTAGAGGCCGAGCGTCAAGGCGTATTTGCCGGCGGGGAGCGGCGGCGCCATGGCGGACTGGTAGAGCTTGATCTCATAGGAGACCGGCGTACCTTCGCGCCAGCGCTGGGGAAAGGCGTGATCGAAGGTGCGCTCGACCTTGCCGCGGTCGTCGAGCAGGTGGACGAAAACGGTCGGCTGTTCGCTGTCGAGGGCCGCCGTGGGCGTGAAGGTGAGGTGCAGCTCCTGGGCCTGGGAGAACTGCAGGCGCACCTGCCGCGGCTCCACCTGCACGCGGGCGACGGGAGTTTGTTTGCCGCCACCGCAACCGGCGGCGAACGCAGCGGCGGCAAGCGCGATCGTCGGAAGGGTTCTTTTGATTTTCATGGATGGCGGCACGCTAGCTGCGGGGAGGGATGGCTGTCAAGGCGGCGTTTTTCGTCCGTGTTCGTCCGTGTTCCCTACCGCCTGTACGTCGCCGAGCAGTCGGGGCCCTCCCACACCGTGACCTCGACGAACGGCGCACCCGGCAGCCGCTCGCGGAGGCCGGCGAAGAACCAGGCGGCGATGCGCTCGGTGGTCGGGCTCTCGCGGTCGAAGGGCGGCACGGTGTTGATGTCGCGGTGATCGAGCCGCGCGGCCAGCTCGCGCAGCGCCCCCTGCACGGCGACGAAATCGTAGGCCATGCCCTCGGCGTCCAGCGCCGGCGCCTGCAGCGCCGCCTCCACCTGCCACGAGTGGCCGTGCACGGGCTCGGGCTCTCCCTTGTAGGAGGTGAGATGGTGCGCCGCCTCGAAGCGGACCTTCACCCGCAGCACGTAAGACGCCACGGCTCACTTGCCTCCGAGGAGCTGCTGCACGTGCGCGATCACCATCTCCAGCGCCACCCGGTTCTCGCCGCCTTCCGGGATGATGACGTCCGCCCAGCGCTTGGAGGGCTCGACGAACTCCAGGTGCATGGGGCGCACCGTCTCCAGGTATTGGCGCAGCACGTCCTGCACCGTGCGGCCGCGCTCCGCCATGTCGCGCCCCAGGCGGCGGATCAGCCGCAGGTCCGCATCGGTGTCGACGTAGATCTTGAAGTCCAGCAGCTCGCGCAGGTTGGCCTCGACGAAGATCAGGATGCCCTCCAGCAGGATCACCGGCTGGGGCGACACCCGGCGGGTGCGCGCCGTGCGGCGGTGGCGCACGAAGTCGTAGATCGGCACCTCGATGGGGTGGCCCGCCTTGAGGGCGGCCAGATGCGAGACGAGCAGCTCGTTGTCGAGCGCCGACGGGTGGTCGAAGTTGTGGTGCAGCAGCTCGGCCTCATTGCGCCAGTCGACGTCGCGGTAGTAGCTGTCCTGCTCGATGAAGGTGATGCGCTCTTCGCCGACGGCTTCGAGGATGGCGCGCGCCACCGTCGTCTTGCCGGAACCGGTGCCTCCCGCGACTCCCAGGATGCAGGGCTTGAAATTCAGCGCCGAGACGAGAGAGTCCAGTTGCGGCACGGTCTCGATCATGAGGGCTCCGTTCAGCCGAGGGCCGGCGAGGATTCTATCCGCCCGCGGTCACCGCTGGCAGTGCGGGCAGTAGTAGGTGCTGCGGCCGGCCTGGACGAGGCGCCGCACCGGCCGGCCGCACGCGAGACAGGGAGCTCCCTCGCGGTCGTAGACCGACAGCGAGACCTGGAAGTAGCCGCTCCGCCCCTCGCCGTCGGCGAAATCGTTGAGCGTCGTGCCGCCCTGGGCGATGGCCTGCCGGAGCACGGCCACCACCGACTCGGCGACGCGTTCCCAGCGCTCGGCGGAGATGCGCGACACCGCCCTTGCCGGATGGATGCCCGCCCGGTAGAG
>DATBGJ010000124.1:0-8299 GCA_036558045.1 Thermoanaerobaculia bacterium | reverse complement strand
CCTCGAATTCGGCACCGCGTTGCCTGTTTGGCCACGCTGTTGGGTATTCTCGCGGCTCATCTCGCCGCCGCCGAGCCTCGCTGGACCTCCCTCGGTCCGCCCGCGGCGCCCACCTTCGCGCGGCTCCAGATCGATCCCGCGGACGGGGTGACGGCGTACGCGCTGACCACGACGAGCCTGTGGCGCTCGCGCGGCGGCCCCGGCTCGTGGCGCAGCATCCAGGTCGGTCTCGACGGGTTGCCGCTGGCGTTCGCCTTCGATCCGCGGCGTCCCGGACGGCTCTATACGCTGGTGTATGAGCCCGACGGCGGCGGCTCGGTCCGCCGCAGCGACGACTTCGGCGGCCGCTGGAGCCGCGTCTTCGCCGAGCCTTCCCTGAGCCCGGTGAACGCGCACGAGCTGCGGGTGGACCCCTTCGCGCCCGATACCCTCTACTGGCTGACGGACCGCTCCCTCCGCCGCAGCCGCGACGCCGGACGGACCTGGGAATGCTTCGCGGTGGCGAGCGACTGCGCGGGCGTGTACAACGGGGTGAACGCCTTCACGTTCGCGCCGGACCGCGCGCGGACGATGTACGCCGTCAGCGGCTACGACTTCTACGTCACCCACGACGGCGGGGCGACCTGGACGCGCTCGAAGATCGAGGCCAGCGAGGATCCGCTCGACGTCGTCGTCGCCACGCGCGCGCCGCGCACCCTCTACGGCTGGTCCAACTTCCTGCGCGGCGAGCTCAATCCGTGCTTCGTGCGCAGCGACGACGAAGGCGCCACCTGGAAGGCCTACCTGCCGCAGGCGAAGTGCAGCGCGCCGGCCATCGACCTCGACGACCCGCTGACCGTGCGCATCGTGGTGGTCGAGGGCGGCACGCCGCGGCTCCGGGTGTCGCACGACGGCGGCGAGAGCTGGTCCTCCGCGGGCGCCGTGCCGGACTTCGGAGATCTCTACGTGCTGCCCGGCGGAGAGCTCCTGCTCGCCACCGGCGAGGGCGTCTTCCGCGCCGCCGGCGACGCCGGATCCTGGCGGCCGGCCAACCATGGCTTCGCGGCCTCGGAGGTCGCGGCCGTGCTGCCGATCGCGCACGGCGTCGCCGCCGCTCCGGCGCAGCCGAGCGACAGCCTGCAGCCGCCCGCCATCCCCCTGCTGCTGACCGAGGACGGCGGCCGCTCCTGGCGCGGCGCGCCGCTGCTCAATCCCGTCGCGCTCGCCGCCGACCCGGGCGATCCGCACCGGCTCATCGCCTCGGCCTGGCGGTACGAGCCGAATTTCGCCCGCCACGCGCGGGTCCTGGAGAGCCTCGACGACGGCCACACCTGGCGCGGCGTGGTGGATCCCCAGACCGAGCTTCCCTACGTCTTCGAAACCCTCGCCATCGATCCCTTCGACGAGCGGACGCTCTACGCCGGCAATGACTTCAACGGCCTCTTCCGCAGCGAGGACGGCGGCCGCTCCTGGCAAACCTCCAACGCCGGCCTGCGGCTCGGCGGCTGCCATCACTACTATTGCGACACCAACCGGGTGTCCGCGATCCTGCCCGATCCCGGGAAGAGCGGCGCGATCGCCATCCTCTTCGAGCGCCAGGTCTATGCCAGCGACGACGGCGGCATCACCTGGAAGGTCCGCGGCCCGGTGACGCCGCGGCAGCGCTTCGGCTCGGTCGCCGCGCTGGCGCGCGACGCGGACGGCGCCCTGGTGGCCGTCGGCGACAACACGCAGGAGACTCTCGGCGCCGTCTATCGCAGCACGGACGGCGGCGCGACCTGGAAGCGGCTCGGGCGGCTGCCGCGCCTGCCGATCTCCGGCCGCGCGTACGAGGTGACCGCCCTCGCGGCCACGCCGGCGGGCCTCTTCGTCGGCACCAACATCACCGGCGTCCTGCGCAGCACGGACGGCGGCCGCACCTGGAGCCCGTTCAACAAGGGCCTGCCCCTCCTCTGGGTGACCTCGCTGGCGGCGGACCCGGGCGATTCCGTCCGCCTTTATGCGACCGCGTTCCAGAATGGGATCTACGTCATCCAGACGCAATGAGGAATGTGTAGGGGCGCAGCATGCGGAGCCCCTACCGTGCTACTTCGTCACCTCCACCACCGTGCTGCCGGTGACGTTCGTGTCCTGCGCGCCGGCGGTAACGGTAACCAGCCCCGCGGTGGTGCCGGGGAAGAAGTCGGCGGTGGCCACGCCGCCGGTCGTGCGGGTGATATTGGTGAAGCGACCCACGGAGGTGCCGTTGAGCTCCGCCTCGAAGGTGACCAGCGTGCCGTCGGTGACGCTGCCGACGTCGCGCAGCAGCGTGGCCGTGATGGTCACCTTCGACGTGCTCGCCGCCGGCACCGACGAGGGATTGGCGTTGACGACGATGGCGTCCGGCAGGGCGCGCTCGAAGCGCACCGAGACCTCGCGGGTCACGCCGTTGACCGTCGCCAGCACGCGCGAGGTGCCGATCGTGGCCGGGCTCTGCAGGTCCGCGGACGCCTGGTTGGAGGCGTCGACGTTGACGTCGATCGACGGTTGGCCGTTCGAGAAGACGGCGCCGGTGGCGGCGAAGGTCACCTTGCGCGCCGCCTGGGGAATGGCGGGCGAGACCTGGACGGTGAAGGTGGTGAGCGTCTTGCCGTCGGCCGGCGCGCGCTCCGGCGCGCGGACGAACTGCACGGTCTCGTCCGGCGCCGCGGCGACGAAGCCGATCGACATCTGCACTCTGACACCGGGAGTGCTCTGCGGCGAGGCGGTGACCACGGCGGTGCCGACGCGTTGCGAGCTCACCAGGTCGATCACGGCATTGCCGTTGCCGTCGGCCTCGACCTTCTGGCAACCGGTGCAGTTGTCCACCGGCTGCCCTCCCTGGAGCGTGCCGTCGGTGGTCGAGAAGACCACCGTCCGCTTGTCGAGCGCCGGCGAGCCGAGCAGGTGCGCCACGAGCTGCAGGCGCGAGAACCCGTCAGCCGGCAGGCTCGTCGCCCCGCTCGCCGAGCTGAGCGTCAGGACGTCGTCGATGTGCTGCTCGCTGGGCGTGTAGTCCGACTTGTTGTAGCAGCCGGCGAGGAGCGCCCCCAGACAGAGGGCGGCGAACGGGTGGAGGCGCGAAAACGGACGGCGAAAGCTCATGCAACACCTCACTGCACCGCGATGACGACGCTGTCGTGGCGGGTGTTCTCCACCCCCGTGATCTCCTGGTCGATGACGATCTCAGCCGGGCTCGCGGCGGCCTCCCCCACCGGCACGAGCCCCACCGTGTCTTCGCGCGTCAGCGGACTGTTGGGGACGAGGACGCCCGCCACCTCGAAGGTGGTGCCGCCGCCTTCGAAGACGACCTTGCCCTCCCCCTGCACCGTATAGACGATCTGCGCCGCCTCGCCGGTGGGGATATTTGACTTGAGGGTCTGGCGCAGCTTGAGGGTCGCGGGCAATCCCGTGGTGGACGGAACGGCGATCAGGTCGGCGGTGATCTTGAGTGCCATGGCTTCTCCTGCGCACGCTCCGGCTACGGGGTGCCCGTCTTGAACAGACCGCCGATGCCCTGCAGCGTCGGCACGACGTCGATGTCGAACGATAGCGAGAGGAACGGCGTCACCGCCACCGTGTCGTCGTTCACCAGCGGATTGGGATCGGTCTTCAGGAAGACCAGGCTGCCCACCGTCAGGCGGACCGAATTCGTCATGCGGGCGCCGACGCCGAGCACCAGGGACTGGCTGTTGAACAGGTCCTTGCGCGTCTTGCCGTCGTCGCCCACGCCCTGGACCGTGAGGCCGATGGTCACCGAGACGCGACGGCCGAGCGATTCACGGCTGAAAAACGGGCCGAACTGGCTGAGCGCCGCGGCCTTGTTGACCGGCCGGAAGTAGATGTTGGTGCCCGCGTAGGTGGGGAACTCGTCGAGCTCCGGCGCGTAGGCGAGACCGGTGTCGGCGCTGATGTAGTTCTTGGACTGAGTGGCGAAGCTGCCGGTGGTCGAGCCGGCGAGCACCACCTTGCCCACCACCTGGGTGCGATAGCGGTCCGCGAGCCCGGCCACCGCCTCCGTCCGCTCGTCGAGCAGGCGCTGCAGCCGGGCCAGGTCGTCGTCCGCCGCGGCGTCCGCGAGGCGGGCCGCGGAGCTCACCGGGCTGTTGACGTCGCCGAGCTTGCGCAGCGCGGCGACGTCCGCCGTCGTAAGCGCTCCCGAGTCCAGGAGCGGCTGCAGGAACGGAGCGGGGCTGCCGTCGGCGGCGGTCAGCTTCTTGCCGAGGAGATCGGCCAGCGCCGCCAGCTTCGCCGCGGCGTCGGCGGCCACGGGCGCGCTCTTCGCCACGAACTCCGCCAGGGTCTCCGGGCTCCTGCGGTCCGTCCCCTGCAGCACCGGCAGGTCGGCCAGGGCCAGCGCCGCCGAGACGGTCTGGGCATGGTGCTGGACGCTCGCATCGGCGGCGGCCCGGCTCGTCAGGGCCTGCCCGAGCTTGATCAGATCGCCGTTGCCGCGCACCTGCGCCAGGCGGCTGTCGACGTTCGCCACGTCGTCCCGGTAGTCGGTGATGGCGCCGACGATCTTGCGCTGGTCCTCGCGCGCGGGGCGCAACGCGAGGTTGAGGATGCGCACGGCCGCCGGCAACGGCGTATCGGCGGAGAAGAGGGTCCCGGATTCGACGATGCGGTCGGCGCCGGTGATCTCCTTGAGGGCGGCGCGCAGCTCGCCATAGAGGGCCTCCAGCTCCGGCTCGAAGAGCGAGCCGCTGAGCGGCAGCTCCTCCGGCGACGAGATCTGCGGATTGCTCCGCGGGTCACCCCAGAGGATGCGGCTGAGGATCTCCTGCACCTTCTGGGCGAAGGCGGTGGCCTCCTCGGGCGTGATCTCCTTCTGATAGCGGAACTCGAACGTGTAGTAGCTCTCCGCTTCCAGGCGCGGCGCGAGGACGCGGAAGGAGGGCGTCTTCGCCGCCGGATCGATCGTGTTGTTCCACACCAGGGGGCCGCCCGCCCAGCAGTTGCCGTCCGGCGCCTGCTCGGCGAGCTTCGCCGCGTCGGCCTGCACCGGCTCGCCGCTCCGGCGCGCCCGCTTGCCGCCTTGCTCGGAGCTGTCGAGCTTCCAGCAGCGGATCTCCAGGCGCTTGGCGCCCGTGGGAACCGTGCCGTAGATGATGAACGGCACGTCGAAGGGGAGCGTCGTGGTGAAGAGCTGGCCTTCGAGGTCCGCCTGCACCTCGTCGAAGCCCGAATCGGGCGCCGCCGTGCTGGACGGCGGCGCCTGCGCCGCCGCGGGCACGGCCAGGCAGGCTGCTGCGCACAGCGCCAACCACCCGCGCCTCCAGGGGGATCTCTGCTCCAAGATTCGGTTCAAACCGCCTCCGGGCGCGGCGCCGAGGCCGCGAATCGCCTGCTGTAAATGAAAATGGACGCTTGCTCAGGATGGTATGCGAAACCCGGAGCCGCGGCAAGGCAGGCGTAAAGGACTCAAGGGACACCAAAGATACCCAGGAAAAGGCAGAGCCTCCCTCCTTTCTCCCTTGGTATCCTTATCGCTTCCGCCGCTCATCGAGGCGAGCCCGGGTCATGCTCTCGCGCAGGCCGCCCCTTGGCATCCTGTTATCCTTTAGATCCTTTTGCTACAATTTTCCTGAACCTCACCTTCCGCTGCCGTCCACACCGGTTCGCCGGCGCCCGCGGCGGCGCCGCGATAGCAGGCCAGGGAACGCTTTCCATTGCAAGGTATGTCATGAGATCCCGCTCAATCTCACCGTGGGCGTTTCAGGACGGAAATCCGTCACCGGCGGCACGTCAGAGTAAGATCAGCGGACCATGGCACGCGGCTGGGAGAGCAAGTCCGTCGAATCCCAGTTGGAGGACGCCGCCTCGCGGGGGGAGCGCAGCGCGGCCCTGACGCGGGAGCAGCGCGAGATCGCGGCGAAGCGGTCCAGCCTCGACCTCTCGCGCCGCCGGGTCCTCCAGGAGCTGCAGACGACCCGCTCCGCCGCCCGCCGCGCGTATCTGGAGAAGGCCTTGGCTTTCCTGGAGGAAGAGATCGCCAAGCTCGGGCTGTAACGCCCCTCAGCGGGAGGAAGAATCCCCTCGCGAGGGGGAACTCTGAATTCGCGGGGGGAACTGGTAAGGATGGCGCCGGCGGCATCGCTGCTGTCACGCACGGCGCCGGGGCAGTAGGGAGGGAAGAGGGGTGAAAAATCCCCGCGGGACCTGGGGAGAGAGATTGGGCGGTCCCGCGGGGTGGGATTCCGGGAATCGCGGAGCCTTCAGTTGTCCTTCTTCGCCACCTGCGCCTTCTCTTCCTCCTTCATCCACTCGGCGAGCACGGACTCGGGCACCGGCGCGAGGGTGGCGGAGAGAGTCTTCTCGGCGCCGTCGCGGCGGATGGTGTAGGCGACGGTCTTGCCGACGGCGCAGTCGGCCTTGGCCCTCTTGACGGCGTCCATGTTGGCCTCGTTGAGGGCGATGCCGTTGTAGGCCACCAGCACGTCACCGGCGCGGAAGCCGGCCTTGGCGGCCGGGCTGCCCGCGGCGACGGAGGAGACGCGCCAGGCGCCGTCGGCGTCCTTGTCGGTCTTGAGGCCGAGCCAGCCGTGGGCGGCCATCTTGGCGGCCTTCTCCTTGTGGGCCGCGTCTTTGGCGCACTTCTCCCCGCCGGCGAGGGCCGCGGAGGAGAGGGCGAGGAGGAGGGCGAGGAGGACGAGGGAGATCTTGGCCTTCATGCTGCGGGCTCCTTCCGGGATTGCGGGACCGGCGCCGCGCCGATCCGCCATTTGCCACGGTGCTGAGCCTAGGAGCGGCGGCGCGTAAACGTCCTCAACGGCGCGTAAAACCCCGCAAAGCGCGTAACTTATTTGTAAACGGCCGCGCCTCCCGCGTCAGGCACGAGCGGTTCTGCTCTAGACTCTCCGGCGGTCATGAGGATCTCGGAGCTTCCCCGGCGGTACACCCTGTGGGTGGGTTTCGCGGCCGTGCTGGCGCCGCTGCTGGTGCTGCTCGGCCTGCAGTACCGCTGGCTGGTGAAGCTCGACCAGGGCTCGAAGAAGATCCACAAGGCGACGCTCAACACTTTCGTCGAAGGCGTGCTGAGCGAGGTGGACCATACCTACCGCGACGCCGACCGATTCCTCGACCTGTCCCCGGACGTCTTCACGAAGCACGATCTCGAAGAAGCGGCGCACTATTTCAAGAAAAAGGGCCCGACGGGGGCGAAGCGGCTGTTCGTGGTGAGCTTCGTCGGCGCCGACAGCGATCCGCTCTATTTCCAGCCTTCGTGCTCCACGTTCTCGCCGCCGAAGTACTCGTCCGAGGTGCGCGCGGTGTGGGCCGCCATCGCGCCCTGGCAGCTCCTCGCCCGCAAGGGCGCCATGATCGAGAAGACGCGCCTGATGGCGGACGAGCGCGATCCCGACTACCGCATCCTGCTGATGCCGATCACCGACGACGACTCGAAGCTCGTCGGCCTCGCCGGCATGATCCTCGACGAGGAATACTTCCGCGACACGGTGCTGCCGAAGGCGGTCAAGTGGTCGCTGACGGATTCCTTCGCCGACGGCGAGGATACGCCGGTGGTCTCGGTGCGCGACGGCGACGGCGAGATCGTCTACGCCGACAAGCCGCTGTCGGACAAGCGGGTGTGGAACACGGAGACGGAGAAGCCGTTCACCTTCGTGTTCACGGACTGGAAGGTGGGCCTCGCCAGCGGGCACACGACGCCGGCCATGGTGGCGCGGCGGAACTTCCTGGTCAACATCGGCCTCTCGGCGGCGCTCGCCACCGTGCTGCTCGGCGGCCTGGCGCTCGCCATGCGCACGGCGTCGCGCGAGATGAAGCTCTCGCGGATGAAGAACGAGTTCGTCTCCAACGTCTCGCACGAGCTGCGCACGCCGCTCGCCTCGATCCGCGTCTTCGGCGAGCTCCTCCGGTTGGGCCGCGTCGAGAACCAGGAGAAGGTCCGCGAGTACGGCGACTACATCGAGACGGAGAGCCGGCGGCTGACCCAGCTCATCAACAACATCCTCGACTTCGCCAGCATCGAGTCGGGGCGCAAGACCTACCGCTTCGAGCGCTGCGACGTGCGCGAGGTGGTCTGCCAGACGCTGAAGACGTTCGAGGTGCGGCTGCGCCAGCACGGCTTCAACATCATCGTCGAGGGGGCGGAGGTGCCGCTGCCGCCGGCGCGCATCGATGCCGGCGCCATCGCGCAGTCGCTCTCCAACCTGCTCGACAACGCGGTCAAGTACTCGCGCGACGCCCGCGACATCACCGTCTCCCTGCGGCGGGACGGCGACTTCGTCGTCATCTCGGTCGGCGACCACGGCATCGGCATCCCGCGCGGCGAGCAGCGCAA
>DATBGJ010000123.1:0-4037 GCA_036558045.1 Thermoanaerobaculia bacterium | reverse complement strand
ATCCAGGCCATCCTGCAGGGCAAGAAGCTCCCCCACCCGCGGGAGGTCATCCTGCGGGACGAGCAGACGCCGCCCGAGGTGGCGCGCCGGCGCACGGCCGCGACGCCGGCCAGCGTGGTCCGCCGTCCGGCCAATCCGCTGCGCCCGAACCGCCCGCGGACGCTGATCCAGAAGGTGGAGCCCCGCATCCAGGCCCTGCCGGTGTCGGAGCGCCCGGTGGTCGCCGCTCCCCCGCCGCCGGTCATGGCGGAAGCGGTGGCGCCGCAGTCTGCCGAGCCGCCGCGGGTCGAGGCGGCGGCGAGCGCCGGGGCCGCGCTGCCGGTCGAAGCGCTGCCCGTGCGCACGGCCGAGATGCCGTCCCGCCGCGAGGTGGTCGCGCCCGCGCCTCGCCCCGTCGTTCCCGTCCGCCCGCCGGCGCCGCCCGCCGGCCGCACCGCTCCCTCCTCCCCCGCCGCGGGCCGCTCCGCGCCGGCGCGGCCGGTCCAGCCCGCCGCCGCGCCCACCGGCCTCGCGCCGGAGGAGCAGAAGCGGCGCGCCGCCGAGCGGCTGCAGGAGCAGATCGATCGCGACAAGAAGAAGAAGGGCAAGGGCGCCAAGAAGCCCGGCCCGCGCGCCGCGGAGGAGGACCTGACCGGCTTCAAGGGCGGCACGCTCGAAGACCTGGAGGGCGAGGAGGAAGCCGTCGCCACCCCCGCCAGCGGCCGCCGCCGCCGCCGCGCCCAGCGCAAGGAGGACGAGGAGAAGGAGGGCGGCAAGATCCTCAGCTTCAAGAAGGAGCGGCCGCAGGGGCCGGTGATGATCAGCGAGGGCATGACCCTGCGCGAGTTCGCCGAGAAGCTGGGCGTGCGGGTGCGCGACCTGATCAACGCCCTGTTCAAGCGCGGCATCATGGCCAACATCAACCAGGTGCTGGATCCCGAGCTGGCGCAGGAGGTGGCGAAGGATCTCGGCGTCGACGCCATGGTCGTCTCCTTCGAGGAGGAGGTGCAGCTCCGGCAGGAGCTCTCGGTGGGCACCGACCAGCCGGAGGCGAAGGCGCCGCGGGCGCCGGTGGTGACGATCATGGGGCACGTCGACCACGGCAAGACGTCGCTGCTCGACGCCATCCGCTCCTCCAAGCTGACGGAGGCCGAGTTCGGCGGCATCACCCAGCACATCGGCGCCTACCACGTCGAGGCCAACGGGCGGCAGATCGTCTTCGTCGACACCCCCGGCCACGAGGCGTTCACCATGATGCGCGCCCGCGGCGCCCGCATTACCGACATCGTCGTCCTGGTGGTGGCGGCCGACGACGGCGTCATGCCGCAGACGATCGAGGCGATCGATCATGCGCGCGCCGCCAAGGTGCCGATCGTGGTGGCGATCAACAAGATCGACAAACCCAACGCCAACCTCGACCGCGTCAAGAAGGAGCTCGCCGACCGCGGCCTGACGCCCGAGGACTGGGGCGGCGAAACCGTCATGGTGCCGATCTCCGCCTTGAAGCGCCAGGGTATCTCGGACCTGCTGGAGATGATCCTGCTGACGGCCGACATCCTGGAGCTCAAGGCCAATCCGGACATCGCCGCACAGGGCGCCGTGCTCGAGGCCCGCAAGGAGGTGGGCCGCGGCATCGTGGCCACCGTGCTGGTGCAGAACGGCACCCTGCACGTCGGCGACGTGTTCGTCTCCGGCGCCACCTGGGGCCGCGTGCGCTCGATGAGCGACGACGTGGGCCAGCGGGCGCAGGCCGCCGGCCCCGCGACGCCCGTCGAGGTCACCGGCTTCAACGACCTGCCGGACGCCGGCGACCTGATGCAGGTGGTGGAGGACGAGTCGAAGGCGCGCGGCATCGCCGATTTCCGCGCCCAGGAGGAACGCCATCGCGGCCTCGCGCCCACCCAGGCCCGGCTGTCGCTCGACCAGCTCTTCAACCGCATCCAGGAGGGGGAGGTCAAGGACCTGCCCGTCATCCTCAAGGCGGACGTCCAGGGCTCGGTCGAGGTGCTGCGCGACGCCCTCGCCAAGACCAGCACGGACAAGGTGAAGGTGTCGGTGCTGCACACCGGCGTCGGCGCCATCTCCACCAACGACGTGCTGCTCGCCTCGGCGTCGAAGGCGGTGGTGATCGGCTTCAACGTGCGGCCCGAGCGCGCCGCCGTCGAGCTGGCCGAGAAGGAGGGCGTGGAGATCCGTCTCCACACCGTCATCTACGAGCTGATCGACGAGCTGCGCAAGGCGATGACGGGACTGCTCGAGCCCACCTTCCGCGAGGTCGCCGCCGGGCGGGCCGAGGTGCGGGACACGTTCAAGGTGCCGAAGGTGGGGACGGTCGCCGGCTGCCACGTCGTCGAGGGGGTCATCCCCCGCAGCGCGGCGGTCCGCCTGCTGCGCGACAACCGGGTCATCTACGAAGGGAAGATCTCCTCGCTGCGCCGCTTCAAGGACGACGTCTCCGAGGTGCGCACCGGCTTCGACTGCGGCATCGGCCTCGACCGCTTCCAGGACGTCAAGCCCGGCGACGTCATCGAGGCCTACACCCGCGAAGAGGTGGCGCCGGTCCTGTAACAGGCTGGGCGGCGTAGGGTGCGCTCTGCGCACCTTCGGGAATTCCCGGTGCGCAGAGCGCACCCTACCCGCCCGTGGACTACATTCATCCTATGATCGTCGGCATCTCCATCTTCGAGCTGCACCTGCCCGCCAGCCGCAGCCTGAAGGACAAGCGGCGGGTGGTGAAGTCGTTGATCGACCGGGTGCACCAGCGCTACCGGATCTCCGTCGCCGAGACGGATTTCCACGACCTGCACCAGCGGGCGGAGATCGCGGTGGCGGCGGTGGCGGCCGGCGGCGAGAGCGAGATGGAGAGGATGCTGGACGAGGTGAGAAACCTGGTGGAGAGCGAGCCGGAAGTCTTCCTCACCCGCTGGGAGCCGCAGATGCTGGAAGGAGCGACATGAGCCGCCGTACCGACCGCGTGAGCGACCTGCTGCGGGCCGAGCTTTCCGAGCTGCTGCTGCGCGAGGTGCACGATCCGCGGGTGAAGCTGGCCTCGGTCACCGAGGTGACGGTGACCCCGGATCTCCGCCGGGCGGTGGTGAAGGTGTCGGCCCTGGGGAACGACCAGCAGCGGCAGGAGACCATCGCGGGCCTCCGCCACGCGCGGGGGTTCCTGCGCACCGAGCTGGCTCACCGGCTCCGGCTGCGGTCCACCCCGGAGCTCGTCTTCGAGCTCGACCGGGGCGCCGAGCTCAGTCAACAGATGTCTGACCTACTGGAGAGCCTCCATGGGCGGGATGAAAGCTCCTGAAGACCTGCTGCGGAAGATCCGCCAGGGCAACCGCTTCCTGCTGACCAGCCACGTCAATCCGGACGGCGACGCCATCGGCTCCGAGCTCGGCCTCGCGCGCATGCTGCGCCGCCTCGGCAAGGGCGCGGTGGTGTGGAACCGGGACCCCACGCCGACGCTCTACCGGCCGCTGCCGGGCAGCGACCGCATCCACGTCGGCGAGGAGCCGCCGGCCGGCTTTCCGGAGGTGTTCGACGCCACCATCGTCCTCGAGTGTCCCAGCCCCGATCGCACCGGCATCGAGAAGTACCTGCCCGAGCGGCCGGTGATCAACATCGACCACCACCTCGGCAACCAGTGCTACGGCGCCGTGAACTGGGTCGACTCCGCGGCGCCGGCCGTGGGCGAGATGGTCTACCGGCTCTCCCAGGGGCTCAAGATCGCGCTGGAACCGGAGGTCGCGAGCTGCCTCTACCTGACCCTGGTGACCGACACCGGCGGCTTCCGCTTCTCCAACGCCACTCCCGCCGCCTTCGAGGCTGCCGCCGCCCTGGTGCGCGAGGGCGCCCACCCCGAGCAGGTCTCGCAGTGGCTCTACGAGAGCCAGCCGCTCGCCGTGGTGCGCCTGCTCGGCGAGATGCTCCAGACCCTGCAGATCCACGAGGGAGGACGGGTGGCCAGCGGCCGGCTGACGCAGGAGATGTTCGCGCACGTCGGCGCTTCCCCGGGAGACTCCGAAGGCCTGATCGATCACCTGCGCTCGATCGCCGGG
>DATBGJ010000122.1:0-1793 GCA_036558045.1 Thermoanaerobaculia bacterium | reverse complement strand
TGTTGGTCTATGATGCCGATGCCGAGAGGATCTCCGGCTGGCCCTTCCTCTCGCTGCTCACGGCACATCCTGTGCATCTCGGAGCTGCTGGGCTCCGACTGGAGATCGACGCATGAGCAAAGCCACCGTTTCCGCGCCGGCCAATATCGCCTTCATCAAGTACTGGGGCGCCCACGACCTCGAGCGCGCCCTGCCGATGAACTCCTCCATCTCGATGACCCTGGAGGAGTGCGTCACGCAGTGCACCGTGGAATTGCTGG
Organism: Thermoanaerobaculia bacterium; assembly: GCA_036558045.1. Classification (GTDB taxonomy): domain Bacteria; phylum Acidobacteriota; class Thermoanaerobaculia; order Multivoradales; family UBA5704; genus DATARR01. The sequence continues at coordinate 1,533 of DATBGJ010000122.1, read as the reverse complement.
ATCACTCGGGGACGGACGAGATCTGGCTCGCCGAGCCGGACGGCGGCTTCGGCACGCCCGAGCCCGAGTACGCGCAGCGCATGCGCGACCAATTGAACCGCGTCCGCAAGTGGGCGGACCGCAAGGAGGCCGTGCGCGTGGCGACGCGCAACACCTTCCCCACCGCCGGCGGCCTCGCCTCGTCGGCTTCCGGCTTCGCCGCTCTCACCCTCGCCGCCGCCGACGCCTTCGGCAAGAAGGCCTCGGCCAAGGACCTCTCCATCCTCGCCCGCCGCAGCGGCTCCGGCTCGGCCTGCCGCTCGGTCTTCGGCGGCTTCGTCGAGTGGACCGCCTCCAAGGGCAACGGCGACAGCGACGAGGACAGCTACGCCCGCCAGCTCGCCGACGCCGAGCACTGGGACCTGCGCAACGTCATCGCCGTGGTCGAGATCGGCCCCAAGACGGTCTCCTCCATCGAGGGCCACCGCCGCGCCTTCAGCAGCCCGTACTTCGAGAAGCGCCAGGAGCTGCTGCCGCAGCGGCTGGAGAAGGTGCGCCGCGCCATCCGCGAGCGCGATCTCGCCGCGCTGGGGCCGGTGATCGAGGAGGAGGCGATCGACCTCCACCTCATCGCCATGTCCTCGCATCCGCCGATCTTCTACTGGAGCCCGGGCACGCTCGCCGTGCTGCGCGCCGTGCGCGAGCTGCGCCAGGAGGGGCTCGCGGCCTGGGCCACCATGGACGCCGGCGCCAACGTGCACGTGCTCTGCGACACCGACTCGGAGGAAGACGTAGCCGAGCGCTTGGAGGACCTGCCCGCCGTCGGCTTCGTCATCCGCGACGGCGTCGGCCCCGGCCCGGAGGAGGAGACGGAGCACCTGTTCTGAAGGGCCGCGGCGGCGCATGCCCGAAATCGTCCTTGTAAAACTAGGCGGCAGCCTGATCACCGACAAGGCGCGGCCGGAGACGGCGCGGGCCGAGGTCATCGCGCGGCTCGCCGGCGAGATCGCGCGGGGAATGAAGGAGCAGCGCTTCCGCCTCCTCGTCGGCCACGGCAGCGGCTCCTACGGTCATGCCGCAGCCCAACGCTTCGGTCTCGGCTCCGGCGCGCGCTCGCCCGAGCAGCTCCCCGGCGTCCCCTTCACCCAGGAACGTGCCGCCGCGCTTCACCGCCTCGTCGTCGAGGCCCTGGAAGCGGCCGGGCTCCTGCCCTACTCCATCGCGCCGTCGAGCTGCGTCGTGGCCGCGGCCGGCCTGCCCGCTGCGCTCGCCGGCGAGCCGCTCTTCCTGGCGCTCGAGCGAGGACTCCTCCCGGTGCTCTACGGCGACGTGGTGATGGACCGCGAATGGGGCGCCTCGATCTGCTCGACCGAGCGGCTCTTCGAGCTCGCCGTCCCCGGATTGCTCGAACGCGGCTGGACCGTCCGCCGCATCCTCTGGCTCGGCGAGACCGACGGCCTCTACGACGCTTCGGGGCTGACGGTGCCGCGCCTCTCGGAGAGCGACTTCGCGGATGCCGTCCAGGCGATCGGCGCACCGTCCGGCGCGGATGTA
>DATBGJ010000121.1:0-2030 GCA_036558045.1 Thermoanaerobaculia bacterium | reverse complement strand
ATCGCCTCGACATCGGCGACGACGACCCGCGCATCGCCGGCATCCGGGTCTGCGACGGCGTGGAGACCCCTTACTATCCCGTCCTCCCCTTCCCGGCAGGGCTGTACCAGCAGTGCCAGGATGCCCTGGCCGAGACCGCCGGGTTCTTCGACCGCGAGGCGAAGGACATTCAGCGGCGGACCTCGAAGAACGACCTCGCCTGGGCGCGCGTCCACCTGGTGGGCCAGCAGGCATGGCAGGAGGAGATCTTCTTCTTCGACGACGACCCCGACCACGGCGGGAGGGCGAGGGACGTAGGCATGGCCTACACCGTGCAGGCCATCCAAGCCCTGCGCTTCCCCCGCTCCCGCGTCGTCCTGTGGGCCCACAACGGCCACCTCGCCAAGAGCGTCGACAACGCGAGCTACGTAGCCGTCCAGATGGGCACCCTGCTCGCCGGCCGCCTGGGCGGCAAGTACGTCACGATCGGCCTGGTGGCCAACCAGACCTCGACCGACTGGCCGGCGATCGGCGCCTGTGGCCGCGTCAACTTCTGGGTCGGCGACGGATCGCTGGAGCAGGTCTTCCACGCCCTCGCGCCCGGCGCGGGGTTGCTGGCCGATCTGAACGCGCGTCCGCCTTTCCTCACTCCCGGCGCCAGCTACAGCGTGGGAAACGCCGAGATGGTGCCGGCCGAGCAGTTCAACGCCATTCTCTATCTGGAGGTGTCGCCGAAGATGCACCCGCTCGCCTGGGTGCCCTGTTCATAGGGCGAGCCCAGAAGCTGCTATCCTTGCCGCTCCCCAGAGCGGCTTTATGGACGATCCCGGCGAGTCCGTCCAACGGGTGATCGAGCGGCTGCAGACAGGCGCCAGCCGCGAGGAGGATTTCCGGCGGCTCTTCGACGGCTACTATCCCCGCCTCGTCCACTTCTTCTCCCGCCGCGGCTTCCCGCCCCAGGACTGCCTCGACTTAACCCAGGAGACCTTCCTCGGGATCTATAGAGGCATCGGCACGTTCCGCCGCGACGCGCGGTTCGAGACGTGGCTGTTCAAGATCGCCACCAACGCCTACCGCAAGCGGCTGCGGTGGGGAGCGGCCGAAAAGCGAGAGGCGAAGGAAGTGCCTCTCGAAGCCGGCGAGGAACCGGAGCGCAACGAGCCTCCGGCGTCCGAGGCATCGGCCGGAGAGGAGATGCTCCGCAGGGAGCGCTCGCGGGTGCTCCGCGAAGCCATCGAGAAGCTGCCCGAGCAGATGCGGAAGTGCCTCATGCTCCGGGTCTATCAGGAGATGAAGTACCGGGAGATCGCGACCTTGCTACGCCTGTCGCCCGAGACCGTCAAGGTCCATCTTTTCCAGGCCAGGCGGCGCCTGCGAGAGGATCTGGGGCCTTACTTCCACGACGCCATCCCGGACGAGGAGGTGTCATGAGCCAGGAGCTGAGAGACGCGTTGAACGGGCTGGCTGCGCGGACGGCCTCCCATCCGGAGCCGGACGAGCTCGCCGCCTATCACGACGGAGAGCTGCCCCCCGAGCGCGAGCGCCGGATCCAGGACCACCTCGTGGCCTGCCGCGAGTGCGCCGGCCTGCTGCTCGACCTGGACGGCCTGGCCGACCCGGGCTTCGGCGCCGGCAGCGGCTCCAGCGAGAAGGAATCCGTCTGGCGAGGTCTGCAGGAAGAGATCGGTAAAGGAGCCACCCTGGCCCCGGTGGTGTCGATCCGGCGCGCCGCCTACGCCTCGCCGCGCTGGCTGCAGGCTCTGGCGGCGGCGTTGCTGGTGGCCACCCTCGGCTTGTCCGCATGGGTGGCCTCCCTGCAGCGCACGATCCGCGAGCTCGGCAGGCCGATCCCGAACGCCGCCCCCCTGCAGCTCGACGCCGGCTCGACGCGAGGCGAAGGGGGAGCCCTGTCCGTCACTACCGTTCCGTCAGACCTCACCTACGCGCTCCTCATCCTGACGCCGCACGGCGAACGTAGGGACAGATACCAGGCCGTGATCGAGCGCGCGAACGGCAACGAGAGAAAGGAAGTTGGGAGAGTCTGGCTTGAA
>DATBGJ010000120.1:0-3068 GCA_036558045.1 Thermoanaerobaculia bacterium | reverse complement strand
GCAGGACGAGAGAGAGCTGCAGGCGCGCCTGATCTTCGCCGGCCGCGGTCCGCGGTTCGCTTCTCCGGCGCAGCAGGAGCAGATCCAATCCTTCGCCGCGGCGCTCTTCGCGGAGTTCGCGGCGAGACGGCGGGGCGTCGTCGCGCCGGCCGGCCTCCTGGTGCCTCCGGGAGCCGGCGCGCGGGCGGCGGAGATCGTGCTGGAGCTGCCCGAGAAGGCTCCGCTGCCGCCTCGGCCGGCGCCGAGAACCGGGCCTGAGAATCAGTCTGATGAGGTGCCCCAAACCTCCTCGAGTCTCCGGTCGCGGCCGCAGCCCGTGCGGTAGAACTTGTAGCGGATCGGGTTCTTCTTGTAGAAGTCCTGGTGGTACTCCTCGGCCGGGTAGAACGGCGTGGCCTGTACGATCTCCGTCTCGACGGGCTGCTTGAAGCGCTTCTGCACCTCGGCCTTCGACGCCTCGGCGAGGCGCTTCTGCAGCGCGTCGTGGTAGAAGATCGCCGAGCGGTACTGCGTCCCCACGTCACAGAACTGGCGGTCCTTGGCGAGCGGATCGATGTTGTGCCAGAAGACGTCCAGCAGCTTCTCGTAGCTGACCTTCGACGGATCGTAGACGACGTCGACGGACTCGGCGTGGCCGGTGGTGCCGGAGGAGACCTCCTCGTAGGTGGGGTTCTTCTTCGTGCCGCCGGTGTAGCCGGAGGTGACGGAGACCACGCCGGGGAGCTGGTCGAACGGGTGCACCATGCACCAGAAGCAGCCGCCGGCGAACGTGGCGTGCGCGAGCGGACGGGCGGGCGCCGCTTTGGCATCTCCGGGGCTCAACATGGCCGCCACGAGCAGACCTGCCAATGCCAGCCAGCCGCGGGTGAAGATTCGTCTCATCGGGTTCTCCTTCCTGTCAACCTCACCACTGCATCCTACGTGCCTGTGGGCCGCCATGGATTCCCCGTAAACCTGTCCTTGCGGTCCTTGGAATCCTTCTGGTCCGTTCTCCTGGCGCTCGCCAATCCGACTATTGACATCGTCGGGAACTATATTTATAGTTCTCGTATGGCGAAGCGCAGAGCGGCGGAGCTGAAGGAGCTTTCGGACCTCGAATTGGCGGTGATGGACGTGGTCTGGGAGCTGGGCGAATGCAGCTCCGGCGAGGTGGTGGAGCGGTTCACGGCCCGCCGGCCGCTCGCCGCGACGACGATCCGCACGGTGCTGGCGAGCATCGAGAAGAAGGGCTACCTGGAGCGCCTGCCGACGCTCGAGCGCGGGCTCCGTTTCCGGCCGCGGGTCAGCCGCGAGACGGTGGCGGGGAGATCCCTGCGCAAGCTCGTGGGACACCTCTTCGGCGGCTCGCCGCGGCACGCCGTCGCCTATCTGGTGCGGGAAGGGGATCTCGACGAATCCGATCTCGACGAGATCCGCGGCATGATCGAAGCGCACAAGCGCCGGAGGAATGGAAAATGACTGTGGAGAGCTTTGCGACCCTCCTCTCGGGACGCCTGCTCGCCGCGAGCCTGGAGCTCGCGGTCCTGGCGGTGATCGTCGGCATGGGAACACGGCTCCTGCGGCCGCGCTCCTCCAGGCTGGTGGCGCTGTTGTGGCTCCTGGTGATGGTCAAGCCGCTGGTGAGCCTCGCCGCGGGACCGCTGGTGCCCGCCCTGACGGTGAAGCTGCTGCCGGCCGGCCTGCAGGTGGAGCAAGAGCGGTGGCGAAGCGTTCCTCCCGCCGCGGAGGGCGCCACGGCTCCGCGGGCCACGAAACGGATGTGGCGGTCGCCGGAGATGCCGGGTCCGATCTTCCCATCGGCCGGCCTCGGCCTCGTGGGGCTCTGGGCGGTGGGAGTCTTCTCCTTCGCCCTCTTCAGCGTCTGGGACCGCCGGCGCCTCGGCCGTATCCTGATTGAGGCGCGGCCCGCGTCTCCGGCTCTGCGCGCGCAGCTCGGCGATCTGGCGGCATGCCTGGAGATCGGGCGTCCGCCGGTCCTGCGGATCACGGAGGCTCTGGAGTCGCCGGCCCTCGCCGGCACCTTCGCGCCGGTCGTCCTGCTGCCGGCGTGGCTGGCCGAAGAGGGGAGCGCGGAGCAGGTCGACTGGGCGCTCCGGCACGAGCTCACGCACTGGCGGATGCGGGATCCATGGGCCGGCGTGGTGCGCCAGGCGCTGCAGACGCTCTTCTTCTTCCATCCCGCGGCCTGGTGGGTGGGGAAGCGCTGGGAGGAGGCGGCGGAGCGGGCCTGCGACCGCGCGCTGGTGACGACGCGGGAGGAGGCCGCCTGCTACGCCGAGCGGCTGTACGAGATGCTGGTGAAAGCGGGTGCGCGAAGGCGTCCGGCCCTGGCGAGCGGCCTCTTCGCCACGCGGACCCAGATCGGCCGGCGCATCGCGGCGCTCCTCCGCGAGCCCTTGACCGGCTCCCCGTCTCTGACGCGCCCCGGCAAGCTCGCCCTCGTGCTCAGCGCCGCGGTCGTGCTCAGCGCCGGCGTGGGATGTCTGGAGCTGGCTGCAGGCACCGGAAGCGATAAGACCGAGCTGAACGCCTCCTTGTCGCTCTCCGACGGCGATTGGAAGGCACGGTTCGAGGCCAGCGGGAACGTCGAATTCACCGCCGACGGTACGGACGTCGCGTCCTTGTCGCCGGGCAGCTTCGTCAGCGTGGAGCAGACCGCGGGCGGACCGCGCCGCTGGATGGAGATGCGCGGCGCGGAGGGCGGCGTCATCGAGCGTCGCTACAAGGTCGGAGGGAAGCTTCAAGACATGGATGCCGAGGCGCAGCGCTGGCTGGCGGAGACCCTGCCGCGCTTCGTCCGCATCCTGCACAATCATTGACGAGTCATCGAAGAAGGAGCCGTCATGCCGCCGCTCCGGCTGTCAGGGATCGTGTACCTGTCCATCGTCATCGCGGCCGCGCTCGGCGCACCGGAGCCGTCCAAACCCGCGGTTCCGGCGGCGCGCACGGACGCGGCGCTCCGCGAAGAGCTGGATCAGCTCATGACGCGCCTGGAGGCCTACGGGTTTTCCGGCTCGCTCCTCGTCGCGCGCAACGGCAAGATCGTGCTCGAAAAGGGGTATGGCTGG
>DATBGJ010000119.1:0-5844 GCA_036558045.1 Thermoanaerobaculia bacterium | reverse complement strand
CGGCGAGGGTCTCTCGGTCGTCATGGTCTTCGACGAGAGCCTGGATGTCTGACCGGTGCCCCGATGCCTGGCTTCGCCCCTCTCGCCGGCCCGCGCGGCGGCCGACAGGCGTCTCGCGGTAAACTGCTGGGAATCTCCGTGTCGCCTGTGCACCGCTCCATCGCGAGCCTGCTGCTGGTTTTGGCCCTCACCTCGCCCCTGCTGGCGCAGCAGGGGGACGACGAGGTGGTGGTGCGCGCCTACACCTTCAAGCATCAGCGGGCCAGCGAGGCCGTGCCGCTGGTCTATCCTCTGCTCTCGCCGCGGGGCACCGTCGAGTACCAGCCGGCCGGCAACACGCTGGTGATCCGCGACACGCAGGCGGCCATCCGCCGCATCATGCCGATGCTGCGCAAGCTCGACCACCCGGCGCTGCCGCTGCGGCTGGAGATCTTCGTGGTCCGCGCCACCCGCAACGTGGTGTCGGGCCAGGTGCAGCACTCGGACCTGCCGGACTGGCTGACCAAGCGGCTGCACGACCTGCTGGCCTACGACAACTACGAGATGCAGGCGCAGGCCCAGCTCAGCGGCGCCGAGGGGCAGCGGGTGGTCTACGATCTGGGGCCGGAGTACCGGGTGAGCTTCCGCTTCGGCACCCTGCTGGAGGGCCAGCGGGTGAAGCTGGCGAACTTCCGCATCTCCCGGCAGGCCGAGGGCAAGGGCGAGGCGAACCTGCTACAGACCAACCTGAACCTGTGGCTGGACCAGGCGATGAGCCTGGGCCTCGCCAAGAACGAAGCCAGCCGGGAAGCCTTGATGGTGGTGCTGACGTTACGAGAAGGACGATAGGAGGGATCGGGAACCATGCAGTTCATCTGCCGAGTGGGAACGCCGGACGGCCGGGTGCTGGAGGAGGTCTTCACCGCCAGCGACGAGACCGCCCTGCGCACCGACCTGGGCAAGCGCGGGCTTCACCTCTTCGAGGTGCGGCGCCGCGGCGTCTCGCCGGGCCGCGCCCTCTCCGCCTTCCGCCTCGGGCGCCGGCGCATCCCGGTGCAGGAGTTCGTGATCTTCAACCAGGAGCTGGCGGCGCTGCTCAAGGCCGGCTTGCCCCTGCTGCAGGCCCTGGACCTGATGCTGGAGAGGATGCAGAACCTCCACTTCAAGTCGGTGCTGACGGACGTCCGCGACCGGGTGAAGAGCGGCACGGACCTCTCCGACGCCTTCGCCGCCCACGGCGACCTCTTCCCCCGGCTCTACCCCTCGTCGCTCAAGGCAGGCGAGCGCAGCGGCGAGCTGGAGCTGGTCATCCGCCGCTTCATCCGCTACATCAAGCTGCTGCTCGACGCGCGGCGGCGGGTGATCTCGGCGCTGATCTACCCGGCGGTGCTGGTGTGCCTGTCGGTCGCCATGATCGCCATCATGGCCATCTACGTGATGCCCAAGTTCATGGGCTTCTTCGAAGAGCTGGGCACCGACCTGCCGCTGATCACGCAGATCGTGCTCTCGTTCTCCACCTTCGCCAGCGCGAACTGGCCGCTGCTGCTGGCGGCGCTCGCCGCCGGCGCGTTGGCCTTCCGCTCGTGGGGGCGCACGGAACCCGGCCGGCTCGCCATCGACCGCTTCAAGCTGCGGCTGCCGCTGATAGGGGGAGTGCTGCACCGTTTCGCGCTGTCGGAATTCTGCCGCTCGCTCTCGACGTTGCTGGCGGGAGGCATCCCGCTGGTGCCCGCCTTCGAGATCGCCATCTCGTCGGTGGGCAACGCCTGGGTGCGCCACCGGCTGGAGCCGACGATCCAGATGGTGCGGGAGGGCAAGCCCTTCTACGCGGCGCTGGAGCAGAGCGGGATCTTCATCGACATGTCGATCGACATGGTGAAGGTCGGCGAGACCACCGGCTCGCTCGACGACATGTTGAACAGCGTCTCGGAGTTCCTGGACGAGCAGGTCGAGACCCGCATGCAGCGGCTGCTGGCGCTGGTGGAGCCGATGATGCTGGTGTTCATGGGCATCATCATCGCCATCCTGCTGATCTCGATCTATCTGCCGATGTTCTCGATGCTCGGCTCGACGAAGTTCTGACACTGTGCTGATGGGGCCTCCCGGGGGCCCGCAGCGAATATTCCGGAGAAGGTGCGAGGAGTCTGGCAATGGCAGTGATCAACGGCAAGGCGGCGATACAGGAGAAGGAGCTCGAGGCCGAGACCGTCGAGCAGGCGCGGGAGCGCCTGGCTGGCGAGCGGCGCGAGGCGGAGGCCTTCGCCGCCCGCTACGGCCTCGAGTTCGTCGACATGACGCACTTCCGGATCGACAACGACCTCTTCCGCCGGGTGCCCTTCGACCTCATGCTGCGCTACGGCTTCATCCCGGAGGAGCAGCTCGACGGGCGGCTCTCGGTGGTGATGGCGGATCCCTCGGACGTGGTGAAGATCGACGAGCTCGAGCTGCTGCTCGGCCAGCCGGTCGAGGTCAAGGTGGGGGTGCGCTCGGCCATCGAGGAGATCCTGCAGAAGTCGGAGAGCGCCCAGCGCGTGCTCGACGAGGCCAGCGAGGACTTCCGCATCCAGCTCGTGCAGGAGGACGACGAGGGCGAGGAAGTCCTCACCATCGACCGCATCACCGCCGACACCAGCCCGATCATCAAGCTGGTGGACTCGACGATGTTCAACGCCATCCAGCGCCGGGCCTCGGACATCCACATCGAGACGCGCGAGAGCGAGGTCATCATCAAGTACCGCATCGACGGCGTGCTCTACCAGGCGATGGAGCCGATCGACAAGCGCCATCACCAGACGATCATCAGCCGCGTCAAGGTGATGTCCGAGCTCGACATCGCCGAGAAGCGCATCCCGCAGGACGGCCGCTTCAAGCTGCGCCTGAAGGGCCGCACGATCGACTTCCGCGTCTCCATCATGCCCTCGGTGCACGGCGAGGACTGCGTCATCCGCATCCTCGACAAGGAGTCGATGGACAAGGAGTTCAAGAACCTGCGGCTCGACATCCTCGGCTTCGACGGCGAGACGCTGCACAAGCTGCGCAAGTTCATCCGCGAGCCCTACGGCATGGTGCTGGTCACCGGCCCCACCGGCTCCGGCAAGACGACGACGCTCTACGCCTGCCTCTCGGAGATCCAGTCCTCCGAAGACAAGATCGTCACCATCGAGGACCCGGTCGAGTACCAGTTGAAGGGGATCACCCAGATCCCGGTCAACGAGAAGAAGGGGCTCACCTTCGCCCGCGGCCTGCGCTCCATCCTGCGCCACGACCCGGACAAGATCATGGTCGGCGAGATCCGCGACCAGGACACGGCGCAGATCGCCATCCAGTCGGCGCTCACCGGCCACCTGGTGTTCACCACGGTGCACGCCAACAACGTGGTGGACGTGCTCGGCCGCTTCCTCAACATGGACGTGGACCTCTACAACTTCGTCTCGGCGCTCAACTGCGTGCTGGCCCAGCGGCTGGTGCGCAAGATCTGCCTGCACTGCAAGCACCCGGTGAAGATCCCGGTGCAGGCTCTCGACGAGAGCAGCCTCGATCCGGCGGTATACTCCGAGTTCACCTTCTACGAGGGGAGAGGGTGCATCGAGTGCAACGGCACGGGATTTCACGGGCGCGTGGCCGTCTCCGAGCTGCTCGATCTCTCAGATCACATCCGCGAGCTCATCCTGGACCGCCGGCCGGCCTCCGAGATCAAGCGCGCCGCCAAGGAAGAGGGAATGACCTTTCTGCGCGAGTCGGCGCTCGAGATGGTCTTCCGGGGAGTGACGACTCTGCGTGAGATCAACAAAGTCACCTTCGTCGACTAGCGGGCGCCGCGGCGCCTGGTGGACGCGGCCGCTCGGCTTCGAGCCGGTGCCGTTGCCGCCGCACGTCTTCGCGCTCGACGACCTGCGGCTGCGCTACGGGCAGTTCGTGCGCGACCGCCACGGCTTCCGGCTGCGCGCCTACCGCGAGGCGGCGCTGCCGCGCGATCCCTTCCAGCACGGTCCGCTGGGCGGGCCGCCGCGCGATCCGGCGGCGTTCCGCGAGCTGGTGGCCGGCCTGGTGGCGGGCGTCCCCGGCGGCGTCAAGGACGCCTCGCTGGTGCTGCCGGACACCTGGCTGCGCATCACTTTCACCGAGAGCGGGGACCTGCCGCGGGCGGTGGCCGCCCTCGACGAGGTGCTGCGCTGGAAGCTGCGGCGCCTGGTGCCCTTCCGGGTGGACGAGCTGCGCATCGGCGCCACCGAGGTGTCGCCGATCCCGGGCCAGGAGGAGCCCCGCCGCCTGCTCCTCGGCTTCGCCGTCGAGCAGCTCCTCAGCCAGATCGAGGACGCCTTCGCCGCCGCCGGCGTGCGCATCGGCCAGGTGACGAACGCCAGTCTGGCGCTGCTCGCCGCCATCGCGCCGGTCCCGGACGGCTCCTTCGCCGCCCTGGTGGTGGTGGGGAGCGAGGGCTACACCCTCATCTTCGCCCGCCGCGACGAGCCGGTGCTCCACCGCTACAAGGGATTCACCGGCAACCTGCCCGAGGCGGCGCGGGCGAGCTTCGTCGGCCGCGACCTCAAGCTCACCCGCAATTTCCTCGACGAGCACTTCCCGGGCGCCGGGCTCGGTCCGGTGCTGCTGCTCGCCGAGCCGGCGGTCGAGCCGGCGTGGCTCGACCGCCTGGAGGAAGGGCTCGGCTCGCCGGCGGCGCCGCTGGACGGCCGGCACCTGCCGCCGCTGCGCGCCGAGGAGGCGGCCGTGCCCGCCTGGCGCGACGTCGCACCCATGCTGGGCGCCGCCCGGCAGGAGGTGTCGTGAGCATCCTGGACCACACCCCCGAGGACGCCGCCGAGCCGCAGCCGAACCGGCCCGCGCCGGCCGCGGCGCCACCGCCCGTGCGGCGCGAGCGCATGGAGCCCCTCAACCTCGCCCGCCGGCCGTTCCTCAACAGCCGGCCCGTGGTGCGGATGGCGCTCCTCCTCTGGGTGCTCGGCTTCCTCCTCCTGTTGGGCAACGTCTTCCTCTTCTGGGGCTATCTCTCGAGCTCCGCCGACAAGCGCCAGCAGATCGCCCGCGGCGAGCAGGAGGTGGCGCGCCAGCAGCGGACGGCGGCGCAGCTCCAGAGCCGCCTCGACCACATCGATCTGGTGCGGCAGAACGAGCAGGTCGACTTCCTGAACCAGAAGATCGAGGAGCGCACCTTCTCCTGGAGCCTGCTGCTCGACCGCCTGGCCGAGGTGCTGCCGAACGACGTGCGCCTGATCCGGCTGACGCCGGAGACGGAGGCGCGGCCCGCGGGAGCGGGGTCGGCGGCAACCGGGCGCGCGCGGACGGCGCGCGGCAGGCCGCGGCGCGAGGGCCAGATCCCCCTCTCCATCACCGGCGAGACCCGCAACGACGAAGCGCTGACCAGATTCGTAGACAATCTGTTCGCGCATCCGGCCTTCGTGGATCCGAACCCGACGCGCGAGGAGCGGCTGGAGAATGGTCTCTTGAGATTCGAGCTGAGCGTGCAGTACATCCCGGGCGGACCGCCCGCGGGCGCCGCGGCCCCCGTGCCGAAGATCGAGGAGTCGCCCGCCGCGGGGAACCCGTCGGCGGAGATCCAGCATTCGGCGCCGCCGCCCTCCGGAGGTCAGCCGTGAGGTCGCCCGGCGAGATCTGGCGGCAGCGGCTGTGGATCTGGGTGCCGGCCCTGCTCTTCTTCCTGGCCAACGCCGGAGCGTTCGCCGTCTACAAGCTCGGCTATGCCGGCAGGGTCGAATCCCTGCAGGAGACGCTGGACGACCAGAAGCGCCAACTGCACGAGCTCTCGGCCCAGCAGCGGAAAATGCAGGAGATGCTCGCCCGCGTGCGCACCAACGAGCAGCAGGTCGAGCAGCTCTACGCCGAGCG
>DATBGJ010000118.1:0-4017 GCA_036558045.1 Thermoanaerobaculia bacterium | reverse complement strand
GCCCGTTTTCTTCTAGGATTTCGCCCCACCTCATGGCCAGGAAGCTGCCACTTCACACGAAAATCCTTATCGGCGGCCTGCTCGGAGTCGCCGGGGGAATCCTCGCCCACTTCCTGCTGGGCGACGATCCCGGCCTCGCCGCCTTCATCCAGTACGTCACCCTGCCGGTCGGCCAGATCTTCCTGCGCCTGCTCTTCATGCTGGTGATCCCGCTGATCTTCTCGGCCCTGGTGCTGGGGGTGGCGGGCATGGGCGATCCGCGCCACCTGGGGCGGATCGGCTTCAAGGCCCTCGCCTATACCGTGGTGGTCTCGGCCATCGCCGTGCTCCTCGGCGTGACGCTGGTCAACGTCTTCCGGCCGGGCGAGGGACTCTCCCCCGATCTCAAGGCGCGGCTCGCCGCGAGCGCGCTGCAGAAGACGGCGGCGCCCGCCGCGGCGCCGGCGGCTCCGGGCGCGGTACCCGCGGCGGAGAAGAGCCCGGTCGATCTGCTGGTCGAGATCGTGCCGCGCAACCCGGTCAAGGCGGCGGCGGACGGCGATTTTCTGGCCGTCATGTTCTTCTCCCTGATGGTGGGCTTGGGCCTCGCGCTGACGCGCACGCCCGCCGCCCAGCGCTTCCAGGAGGCCGTCGAGGGGCTCCTCGACGTCAGCATGCGGCTCATCGACATGGTGATCGCCTTCGCCCCGGTGGGTGTGGCGGCGCTGCTCTTCAACCTCACGGCGCAGCTCGGCTACGAGGTGCTGGGGCAGCTCGCCCGCTACGTCGGCGTCGTGCTGCTGGCCCTCGCCATCCACCAGTTCGTGGTCTACTCGCTGGCCGTGAAATTCCTGGGCGGCATGAGCCCGCTGACCTTCTTCCGCGGCGTCCAGGAGGCCATGGTCACCGCCTTTTCCACCTCCTCGAGCAATGCCACGCTGCCCACGGCGCTGCGGGTGGCGGAGGAGGAGCTGCACCTGCCGCCGAACGTCAGCCGCTTCGTGCTGACCATCGGCGCCACCATGAACCAGAACGGCACGGCGTTGTTCGAGGGCGTGACGGTGCTCTTCCTCGCCCAGTTCTACGGCGTGCAGCTCAGCTTGACGCAGCAACTGACGGTGGTCGTCATCTGTATCCTGGGCGGCGTCGGCACGGCCGGCGTGCCCGCGGGCTCGATTCCGGTGGTGGCGATGATCCTGGGCCTGGTGGGCATTCCCGCCGAGGGCATCGGTCTCATCCTCGGCGTCGACCGCTTCCTGGACATGTGCCGTACGACGTTGAACGTCACCGGTGATCTGGCGGCGGCGGTGGTCGTCTCGCGGGGCGAGGAGGAGACCCTGCCCGCGGCCGCCGCGGTCGAGGTGTAGAGGAGCCCGGCATCAGGCCTGCCGGGGGAAACAGCAGGAGCCGGTACAGCTGTTGCATTGGTACCGCCGGGAGGGGACCCTCCTCTCGATCGGGCCGAAGTCTTCCGGGAACTCTTTTCGAGCTCCCCCCTTCTAATGAGGTGGTGAGGTGACTATGCAGAGAACTTTGATCCTTCCCCTGGCGGCCCTCCTGATCCTGTCGGCGGTGGGTTGCAACAAAGTCCAGGCGCGGGCGGACCTGAAGAAGGGCAACTCCTACTACCAGCAGGAGCAGTACTCGAAGGCGATGGATGCCTACCAGAAGGGGCTGGAGCTCGATCCCGACGCGACGTTCGCCTGGCGCTCGCTGGGCCTCGCGGCGCTCGCCCTCTACCGCCCGGGCGACGAGAACCCGCGCAACCTCGAGTACGCCAACACGGCGATCGACGCCTTCGAGAAGTACCTCGCCGAGTACCCCGACGACCAGAAGATCCCGGACTACCTGATGTCGACCTACGTCAACGCCAAGAAGTACAACGAGGCGCTGACCTTCATCGACCGGCGGATCCAGGAGAAGCCGGACCAGGCGGCGAACCTGCAGCGGGCCAAGGTCACCATCCTCACCCAGTCCGGCCAGCTCGACAAGGCCTTCCAGTTCGCCAACCAGCTCCAGGGCGAGCAGAAGGCGCAGGCCCTCTACTCGATCGGCGTCTCGGCCTGGGACAAGGTCTTCCACGATCCCGGGACGCTGGACTACGAGAGCCGCGGCAAGCTCGTCGATATGGGAATGGACGCCATCAAGAAGTCGCTCGACGTCAAGCCGGACTATGCCGAGGCGATGGTCTACTACGGGCTCCTCTACCGGCAGAAGGCGGCCCTGGAGATGGATCCCGCAAAGCGGCTGGAAGACGAGCAAATCGCCGAACAATGGCGTCAGAAGTATATGGATCAGCGCAAGAAGACGCAGGGGGCGCAGAAGCCCGCCAACACCTAGCCACATAGCTGAGGTGACACCATGTTTGAAAACTCTCTGATCGATCTGGACAAGGTTCACAAGCGCGGCGTGCGCTGGTGGCTCATGCCGATAGCGCTCATCCTCCACCTCATCGCCGGCGGCGCGCTGCTGTTCGCGCAGTACTGGAACGTGCCCGAGGTGCCGGAGCCGCCGATCAACGTCGTGTTCATCAGCCAGGCGGCGCCGCCTCCCCCCCCGCCGCCGCCGCCGCCGCCGCCGAAGGCCGCACCGACGCCGACGGTGAAGGAGATCCCGAAGGTGGTCATGCCCACGGAGCCGGTGCAGCCGGTGGTGATCCCGGAGAAGGTGCCAGAGCCCTCGAACGTGCCGGAGACGACGGTCGAGGGCGGCGTCGAGGGCGGCGTTGAGGGCGGCGTCGTCGGCGGCGTGGTGGGCGGCGTCGTCGGCGGCGTGGTAGGAGGCGTCGTCGGCGGCACGCCGGGCGGCGTGCCGGGCGGCGTGGTGGACGAGGCGCCGCTGCGCGTCGGCGGCGCGGTCAGCCGGCCGGAGATCATCACGCAGATCAAGCCGGTCTACACCGAGCTCGCCCGCCGCGCCCGCGTCACCGGCACGGTGATCGTCGAGGCGATCATCGACACCGGCGGCAACGTCACCAACGTGCGGGTCCTGAAGGGCCTGCCGATGGGGCTCGACAAGGCCGCCGTCGACGCGGTGCAGCGATGGAAGTTCAAGCCGGCCATGCTGGAGGGGCGGCCGGTGAAGGTCTACTACGTCTTGACGGTCAATTTCCAGGTGCAGTGAGCGCCTACGTCTTCAGGAAAAGGAGAAGCGCATGGAACTGAATCCTCTCCAGTTGTGGGAAAACATGACCATCCTCAACAAGGGGGTGATCATCATCCTCATCCTGCTGTCCATCTGGTCGCTGTACGTCTGCGTCGAGCGGGCGATCGTCTTCCGCAAGGCGCGCAAGCAGTCGCTGCTGTACGCCAAGCAGTTCACCGAGCACCTGAAGAGCGACCGGCCGCAGGCGGCCATCGACGCCGCCAACAAGTACCCCCAGAGCCACCTGGCGCGGGTCGTCCAGGCCGGGCTGCAGGCGTTCCAATATGAGAGCCAGACCAGTCCGCTCTCCGAGGTCGAGGTCGTCGAGGCGGCCACCCGCGCCGTCGAGCGCGCCACGCTGCTCACCACCTCGGACCTCAAGCGCGGCATCGGCTCGCTGGCCACCATCGCCACCATCACTCCCTTCATCGGCCTGTTCGGCACCGTCATCGGCATCATCAACGCCTTCCACGGCATCGCCCTCACGGGCTCCGGCGGCCTCGGCGCCGTGTCGGCCGGTATCTCCGAGGCGCTCGTCGCCACCGCCTTCGGCCTCGGCGTCGCCATCCCGGCGGCCTGGATGTTCAACTACTTCACCGGCAAGCTCGAGCGGCTGCAGCTCGAGATGTCGAACGCCTCTTCCGAGATGATCGACTTCTTCATGAAGCGGCAGAGGAGCAAGCATGCTGCCTAAGCACAACAAGCCCGAGATGGTCGCAGGGGTGAAGAGCGACATCAACGTCACTCCCCTGGTCGACGTGTGCCTCGTGCTGCTGATCATCTTCATGGTGGTCACGCCGATGCTGCAATCGGGTGTGGACGTGATGAAGCCGGAGACCAAGGACCCCACCAAGATGCCGGAGAACCAGAAGCAGCTCGCGGTGGCCATCAAGT